>CAYMLA010000044.1:0-11194 GCA_964390785.1 uncultured Bdellovibrionales bacterium
CGCTCAAATCTCACTGCGACGTACTTGATGTACGCCTCGTTCGATTTGAGCTCGCACGCCTCAAATTTGACTATTTTGCAACAGCCACTATTTAGTGGCTGTTGCAAAAAACATCCATACTTAAATTCTAACAGAACTAAGCCGCCTTCAAAAGTCCTATTCTATAATTAAGCCACCCCAACAAGATGTTGAAATACAAATTCAACACCTCCTTTGTAAGTGTTTGAATTTAAACCATCTTCTATTTTACAAAAAATATCTCTCAAACACCTTGAGCCTAGACTATTGGGATAGTGTTTCAAAATGAGTCGATTTTGATAATTTGCAGATCTTAATTGAGGATCTTCAATAATTGCTCCCCAATAATCCAAACCGATATTTAAAAATTGATCAGTGACATTATGAAACTTTTCAAACAGCATTAAGCCTTTTTCTGAATTCATAACTTGATTACAAATAATTGAAAAATGACTTTGTCTATATTTTTTATTCATTACTTTTATCAACGCATAAGCATCAGCAAAGCTACTCGGTTCAGGAGTTAAAAGAATTAAAATTTCCTGAGCCGCAGTATTAAGTTGTAATACGTTTTCGGAAATTCCTGGAGCTGTATCAATAATTAAATAATCAAACAATCCATTTAACTGTTTTACCTCATCAATAATATGTTGACGCTGAAAACCATTTAAGTTTTGAAGTTGATAAATTCCTGAGCCACCTGGAACCAACATCACGTTTGGAGCCACTTGAACCAAAATATCTTCTAAATTACATTCTCCTTCAACAACATCAAGTAATGACCTCTGAGGCCTTATCCCAAACATTATGTCGACATTGGCCATTCCTAGATCGCCATCAAATATCAACACTTTTTTGCCTTTCGATCCCAAATAAAAGGCCATATTACTTACTATTGTTGTCTTTCCAACTCCACCTTTACCCGATGAAACTGATACTGTCCTTAATCTCGAATGAGATGACAACTCAAAACTCAAATCCGGTTTCATTTAATCTCCTCTCTAATCATCAGTTTTAATCGTCGAACGACGAGTTAAATTGAATAATAAATCCAAAAGTCTTTCTGCTGTTGCAAACTCAAAATCTTCAGGAACCTTTGATCCAATACTGAAAGAATGAATAGGACAATCAAATTCTTTCTGGAAAGAATACATCATTCCATGAGAACGAGCGACATCAATGTTTGTAAAAATGACGTCATCAAAATTAATAACTTTAAATCGATTGACTGTTTCTTTAACTTCATCATAACGAACACACAAAGATTGAACAAAATGAAGTCTTGTATTGCTTCTATTTTCAGGAAGCAAGCGAGCTAAAAAATTAATTTCATCAAACGACTTCAAATCCATTCCCGGCATATCAACCAAGACATAATCGAATTGTTCAATTTTTTTTAAAAAATCAGTCCAATTTGTTCCAGCCTTAAGAATTCCAAAAGGCACATTTAAAATCTGAGTATAAATGCGCATCTGCTCTACACTTCCTACTTTTTCGCTATCTGCGGACAAAATAACAACTGACTTATCTTCTTCAACGACAAGATGGCTTGCCAACTTAATTAGTGCACTGGTTTTCCCTTGTCCTCTTGGCCCAAGAAAAAAATGAATTTTTTCTTTTAAACCATCTTTAACAATTTGAGTTTGATCTAAAATAGATTTTGCAACCCAAGCTTCAACAACACCTCCATTAAGCAAATGCTGCCTTGACAAGTTGTCTTTAGCATTTTTAAGTAAATCAGAAACAATCTCCTCAGTAATCCCTAATTTTACCAACTTAACAAATAACTGACTTAACTCATAAGGAAGACCATATTCAGCACCAGGATGAGGAGCAACACTATGAGACACTGAACTTCTCATTTCTTTAAGCATTGTTCTTAATTCTAAAATTTCTTTTTGCAAATCATTAACGTAACCCATATCCTGATCAACGCAAGAAATCTCTAATTGTGATTTACTGTTTAAACTTTTTTCTGATTCTTCATCTATTTTATTTTGCTCAAAAACTTCATAAGCTTTTTTTGCAGCATTTTGAATTCTTTTTGATGCAACATTGGCATGATTGAATTCCCTGCTATCGTCCTGATTTTCTCTGTCACTGTCCTGATCCTCTCTATCATTGTCTTGATCACTTCTGCTTCTATTGAGACTCTCATCTAAAATATCCACATATCGAGCGGATCGAGCGGATCGAATACTATTCCCATTGGGGATTTTAGGATCGTCCATGTATTTCGTAACAACTTTATTAATAAACTCTTTTTGAGCACGCGCAGAAATTTTTTCAAATTCTTTCTTTTTTGATTCAGATATTTTTGATTGTGCAACTAATCTATTTTGAAGTGTCGAATTTGAAACAGCCGCCGTTACCTCAACACTACTTTCCCCCAATAAACCAAAGGCTTTTTTATTATCACGAGCAGACAAAATAATTGCTTCAGGCCCGAGTTGGGATTTGACCATTTCCAAAGCATCTTTCATACTCTTTGCTTCAAACTTTCTAACTTGCATGAGCAATCTCCACTTGTCCTACAGAAGTCACTCGAACTTCTGGCGTTAATTCATTGTGTGACAAAACAATCAATTGAGGTATGAATCTTGAAGTTAACTTATACAAATGCCTTCGAATTGTTGGGCTCGTCAGCAACAAAGGTTGAGCTGCAATTTCAGGATGTCTTTCAATAGAATCAGCAATTTGATTAATCACACTTTGTGCTATTCTTGGATCCATCACCAATTGAATTCCTTGTTCTGTCTGCAAAAGAGAATTAGAAATCAATTCTTCAATTGCAGGATGAAGACTAATCACAGAAACAGTTCCATCATCATCAACCAATTTTGAAGAAATATTTCGAGCCAGTCCTTTTCGTACGCTCTCTGTGAGAACCTCAACATCTTTTGTCTTCACAGATTCATCAGCCAAAGTTTCAAATATGGTTAAAAGATCTCGAATAGACACTTGCTCTTTTAAAAGATTTTGCAAAACTCTAACAACAGACCCAAGATCGAGTTTATCTGGAATCAACTCTTCGATCACTTTTGGATAATTCTTTTTAAAATTATCAATTAAAGAAGACGCTTCTTGACGTCCTAATATCTCATGACAATGAGTTCTAATGACTTCTGTTAGATGAGTAGCCATTACCGTAGACAAGTCAACTACCGTGTATCCAGCCAAATCCGCTTCTTCTTTTTGAATTTCAGAAATCCATAATGCCTCTAATCCAAAAGCAGGCTCCCGAGTTGGAATACCACTTATTTTTCTTGTTATACCTCCAGGATCCATTGCTAAAAGACTACCTGGTTTCAAATTTCCAATACCAACCTTGTTTCCTTTAATCAATATTCGATATTCACCTGGTTCTAATTGTAAATTATCACGAATATGAACACTTGGAACAATTAAACCCATATCTAAAGCAAATTGCTTCCTAATGCTGACAATGCGCTCAAGCAAATCACCACTTTGTTCTGACTCAACAACTTTAATTAATCCATATCCAACTTCTAGCTCAATCAAGTCAAGAGGCAATAAGCTTTCCACACTCTCTTGTCTTGGCTCTAATAAACGTTCTTCTTCCAATCGAATTTTTTCATTTTTTTCATCTTTCTGAAATGCATAAATTGTATAAGAAACCCCAGCAAGAAAAAGGGCCATAAAGAAAAATGGAGTGGTTGGCAAACCAGGAACCAATCCTAAAAAAGCCAAAATTGCAGCAACGACAGCAACAGCCTTAGGTTTAAGCAAAAGTTGAGAAGCAATTTCTTTTCCCATACTATTACCACTGGAATTTCGCGTAACCACAGTACCTGCAGCAGTGGAAATAATAAGAGCAGGAATTTGACTAACCAAACCATCACCAATGGTCAATTTAGTATAAAATTCAGCAGCCGTTGCAAAAGTTAAATCATTTTGTAAAACACCAATGCAAAGACCTCCAATGATATTCACCATCGTAATGATTATTCCAGCGATTGCATCTCCTCGAACAAACTTACTTGCACCATCCATCGCTCCATAAAAATCAGCTTGTTTTTCAATTTCTGATCGTCTTTGCCTTGCCTCTTCATCGGTAATAAGTCCAGCACCCAAATCAGCATCAATTGACATTTGCCTTCCTGGCATAGCATCCAATGTAAAACGTGCGGCAACCTCAGCGATGCGACCAGAACCTTTAGTTATAACGATAAAGTTTATGACAACTAAGATGACAAAAACAATAAAACCAATAACATAATTATTTCCAACGACAAAACTTCCGAACGCATTAATGACTTGACCAACAGAGTCAGTTCCACGATGCCCTTCTGTTAAAATCAAACGTGTCGATGCCACATTTAAAGAAAGACGAAAGAGTGTTGTTAATAAAAGTAAACTTGGAAACACACTAAAATCAAGTGATCGATCCACATATATGGCTACAAGTAAAACCAATAGACTTAATGTGATTGATGACGTCAAAGCAAAATCAAGCATAAAAGGAGGCAAAGGAATTAACATGACAGCTAAAATTGCCACTAAAGCAGCAGCAACAATCAAGTCAGTATTTTTTGTGATCCCATCATATTTTTTAAAAAATTGAACAACAAAATTCATAACGCGTACTCCGCCTCATTTTTTTTCACAAACAAAAATACTAAAATTCTATCAACAACCACTTTCTCTAATTTCAATCCAGTCTCTGATAATCTAAAACCCTTTTTTTTTCTTTTTCAGCTTAAACACATAAGACAATACCTCTGCAACAGCCGTATAAAGTTCACGCGGAATTGTCTGACCAATTTTAATTGTTTTATACAAAACTCGAGCTAAAGGTTTATTTTCTAGTATTGGAATATGATGTTCTTGAGCTTTTTTCTTTATTTTTTCTGCAAGCAAATCTGCTCCTTTTGCAATAACCTGTGGAGCAATCATGGATTTCATGTCATACTGGATGGCAACAGCAATGTGGGTCGGATTTGTAATTATAACATCCGCTTTAGGTATAGCATCCATCATTCTTTTACTTGCCATTTCGCGCTGAATTCTTCTAATTCTCGACTTTATAAGAGGATCACCTTCTAAAGATTTATGCTCTTCTTTGACTTCTTGTTTAGACATTTTCATTTTTTTGTCAAGCTCCCAGCGCTGATAAAAAAAGTCTAAACCAGCAACTAGAAGCAAAAACAACGCTGCAGACATCAGCAGCTTAAAAGCAAGGCTACCCATATAAGCAATAATTTGCTCCAAACTAAAACGAACGAGCTGAGGAATAAACATCACTTCGCTCTTCATAATAAGAACAATAACGGTTAAAATCAAAATAACCTTAGCCAGAGCTTTAATCCCTTCCATTAAACCTCTTAGACCAAAAATTCTTTGTAACCCATTTGCAGGATTAATCTTCTTCAAACTTGGTTTTAACGCTTCTTCATTTTTAACAAATCCAACTTGTGAAATACTCGATAAAATAGCCAGCACTCCACTCATTAATAAAATAGGAAAAAGCAAATAAAGCCCTTTGTATGCAGCAAATTTAAAAGCTGGAAACATATTGCCGCTACGTACTGATTCAACCAGATGACCAGCGAAGCAAAATTCAAATACTTCTGTTAATTGCTCGAGAAAAAAACTTCCAAGAAACCACAAAGCTAATGAACCACCAAATAAAGCCAAAACAGAACTAAGTTCTTTTGTTTGAGCCACTTGACCTTTCTTGCGAAAATCTAATTTTCTCTGCTGTGTGGGCTCTTCCGTTTTTTCGCCACTATCTTTTTCGTCAGCCATTTACTTCCTTAAATTGCTTTCATGTATTTAAAAACCACCATTGTCATACTATTTAAAAATCCTGATATTTCTGACATAAACAAAGGTAGGGTTAAAATTAAAATTAAAAATCCAACTAAAATATTAATAGGCAAACTTGTTATCAAAACATTAATTTGGGGAACAGCACGGCCAATAACACCCATCGTTAAGTTCATAAGTAAAACAGACACAAAAACAGGAGCAGCAATTTTAATTGTAATAATTAAAATTTCATGTCCAACCATTGCAATATCACTAAAAACTGAAAAATTTAAACCTTGCATGGATAATGGAACAAAAGAAAAACTTTGAACGAGACCTGACAAAAAAACATGATGAGCATTAATGGCCAAGAAAAATAATGTCGCTATTGCCAGTTGCACTTGCTCAACAGCATTTCCCTGTGCTCCGAGAGATGGATTAAAAACCTGAGCTTGTGATAATCCCATTGATAGACTGATAAAATGGCCAGCAGAACTGACGGCTAAAAAAAACAACCGCGTTAAAAATCCAATGCTTAATCCTATAAAAACTTCTTTAAAAGATAACCAAATGATCTTTTGAGAAATAACTTCTGTTGCAACCGATTGCCAAGACACAACTGGAAAAATAATAACACTAATAACAAGTGCAAGTAAAATTTTACAATGGGCTGGCACTTGCTGCCCCCCTAACACTGGCCAAACCATTACAAATGCCGATATCCTTAACAGAACCAGAAAGAAAGACAATAATTGAGGTTCAGAAAAATTATAAATAGAAAACACTCTTAATACCTCACATAATTGGCAATATTTTCATATAACGTAATTGTAAAAGTGGTTAAAACATCAAGCATCCAAGGACCTGTAATGGCTAAAACAAGAGCGACAACAGCCATTTTGGGTATAAATGTTAAAGTGGCTTCGTTAATTTGAGTGATCGCCTGAAGAAAACTAATTAACAATCCAATTAATAGTGCACCAACCAACATTGGAGAAGCCACAAGTGCTGTCGTTTTTAAAGTTTGAATCCCAATTTCCATAACAAGATCTTCACCCACAGTTTCTCCTTAGTTTTAACCAAAACTCTTAACCATTGAACCAACCAATAAAGCCCAACCATCAACTAAAACAAAAAGCATTATTTTAAACGGAAGTGAAATCACAACAGGAGGCAACATCATCATCCCCATAGCCATCAATACACTGGCCGTAACCATATCAATAACCAAAAAAGGCAAATAAATAATAAATCCAATTTGAAAAGCCGTTTTTAATTCTGAAATTATAAATGACGGTATCAATACCGCAGTGGGAACATCTGCTCTTGTTTTTGGCTGTTGCGTACCTGACAATTTAACAAATAAAGCCAAATCAGCATCTCTTGTTTGATGAAACATAAATCGTCTAATGGGTGCTATAGCAGCGCTAAAAGCTTCATCTTGGGTCACTTGACCGGATAAATAAGGCTGAACAGCATTTTGATTAATTTCAGACAAAAAAGGAGACATTATAAAAAAAGTTAAAAATAGCGCAAGACCAACCAAAAGTTGATTGGGTGGCATTTGCTGTGTTCCTAAGGCGTGTCTCAAAAAAGACAACACAATAATAATTCTTGTAAAACTTGTTAACATAATCAAAATAGCTGGAGCCAAAGTCAGGACTGTCAATATAACAATTATCTTAATTGTATTAACAACATCATCTGGATTTTGAGTGGATTTAAATCCGAGATTAATTGAAGGCAAAGTAACCTGAGCATGAACTAAAGCTGGAACCATAAGAGCAACAAAAAAAGTAGAAATTGAAAGGATTGAAATGTATTTTTTATTTCGAATTAAAAATAATTTTAGATAGATGAGACAAAATTGAATCATCTATAGGTTCCTCATTCCATTTAAACGACTTTTTACAAACTCCTTAATCCCTTTCATTGAATATTCTTCATCTAAATCATCTTGATCAAACGAAGACAATGCTCCTAAAGATTGTCTATTTTGATCAGCGTCATCTTCTTTTTGATTTTTCAACATTTCTTTTCCAAAATTTGGAGAGGCTAATTCTGGAATTTCCTCATCAAGCAAAGCTAGAGATTTAAGCATTGAAATATTCTGATCTGTTATACCAATTAACAAACTCTCACCAGCCACGCTTACAATAGCCAAACTTTTTTTAGGTCCCAAATGATATTGAGTCAATATTCTGATTTTAGTATTGCTTAACTCAGGTTTTTTATTCTTAATCCAACGACTTATAACCCAAAACAACAGAATTCCAGTAAAAACAACTATAATTAAACTGAGCACCATTTTTTGTAAATAATTTTGATCTGAAGATGATTTTTTTAAACTCGCATTTAGAACTGGAATTTTTGACTCATCAATGTCTTTATTGGAAGACATCGTTTCTTCATCTTTGATTTCTGCCTTTTGCACCTGTTTCTTTTCCACCAACCCATGTGGAACAATATTATACTGAGACTCTAAATTTTCAAGACCATTGACCACGTCAAATTCTTCCCGATTGATTTTCTCAGTTTCAACTTGTTTTTTTACAGGAAGGGCAACGGCTTGATTAGAAAATTTCTGAATCGAATCAATAACCACTTTTAACTTTCCCCCTTCAAAACTAACTCCTACTAAATCTTTAAATTGAGTTGCCTCCATTCCATTTAAGATGACTCTAATTCTTAATGTCTCTGGATTGACTTGATACATAAACACAGATCGAATGTTGTTCTTATCAATTGAAATTGATTTTTTTCCTTCTTCAATATATCCATTTGGAACGTCCACTTGAATGGTTTGATTTATGTAGTCAATTTTAATTGATTGAGTATCAATTGGGAATGCCAAAGCTAATTCAGTAACGAATGAATTTTCCGAAAAATAACTCTCAATATCTGCTACAACAGACCTCTCTTGAGCTGACACAATAACTGAAACAGATAACAACACAAAAATTATAATACATCTCACAACGCTCCTCCCTCTATTTATTTTAATTGCTCAACTCGTTCTTTTGGTGAAATGATATCCAATAATCGAACACCAAACTTTTCGTTAACAACAACAGCTTCCCCTTTTGCAATTAACTTATCGTTTACAAGAACTTCCATTGGATCACCAGCTAACTTAGTTAATTCAATTACAGAACCTTGACCTAAATTCAGCAATTCACTCACCGGCATTTTTGCTCGTCCCAATTCAACGGTGACCTTCAACGGAATATCGAGAATCAATTCTAAATTTTTGCCGCCTCCTTCTTCACTCGAAGAAAGCCCATCGTCATGATTGACCCCAGAATTCTTTCCGTTTTTAGATGGTTTCACTTCATCGACGTCTGATGATGTTTCAATTTCTTCAGATTCTGCAGCTAGTTGATCAGCTAAGTTGCTTAAGCTATCATTTGACATACAATTCCCTTTCTTTTATTCAATCTTTTTTGTTACCTGAACGGCAACAGTCCCATGATGAATCCCATAATATCCCTTAAATTTATTTACTTCTTCAACTTGAACATTGAATTCGCCAGTTGCATCTTGATCAAGAGGAATAACGTCTCCAACTTTAAGTCTCATAAGTTCTTCCAAGGTGATTTCTGCATTTCCTAAATCAACCTTCAAATTCAAATTGGTTGCAAAAAGTTGTTTTTTAATAATTTCTGTCCACATCTTTTTTTCTGTTTGATCAGATTCCATTTGAAATCCCGTCGAAAGTTTTTGTTTGATTGGTTCAATTGTTGAATAAGGAATGACCAGAGTCATTGTCCCATTTGCATTTTCCAATTCCACATCAAACGTTGATGCAATAACAATATCTGTTGGGGGAACAATTCCAACAAATTGAGGATTCACCTCTGTTCTCACAAAACCACATCCAATTTTAAAAACAGAAGCCCATGCATCTTCTAAATCTTTTATCGCCAACTCAACAACTTTTCTGATAATGGATAATTCTATAGCTGTAAAATCCTTTCCATCTGTTTTTGTATATGGCCGATCTGCTCCTCCAAAAAACGAATCCACCAATGCATAAGCCAGTTTACTTTCAATAACAAATAGTGCAGAACCTCTTAGCTTACTAAATCTTAAAACACTCATACAGGTCGGCATGGGCAACGTATTTATAAACTCATTGAATTTTAAAAAATCAGTCGATGCCAAATTTAAGGATGCAATTTTTCTTAGAGCTGATGACAATGACACTCGAAATGATCTCATAAATTTTTCATAAATCACATCAAGCTGTGGAAGTCTTCCGCGTATGATTCGATCTTGACTAGTTAAATCGTAATCAACCACAACACGATTTTCATCGTAACGACTAATGTCTCTTGCCTTTGAAACAGTTACACTCCCTGATGACCCCCCACTTGAAGAACTTTCTTCTGCTGAAGGATCCCCCTCAGAAACCGCAGCCAATAGGGCGTCAACTTCACTTTGCGATAATACTTGGCTCATACTCAACCTCTAGTTTTAAACAACCTCTAGTTGTAAATAAATTCAGTAAAATAAACTTTAGTTAGTTTACCCTTCGTTAAAAACGTGTTCACTGTATCAATAATCTCATTTCTTAGCCGCTCTTTGCCTTCGCGAGTAGAAACTTCTTCGTAGGTCTTACTTGATAAAAGAATAATTATAATGTCTCTAATCTGCACTCGCCTCTTATCAATTTCTTGTTCAACAAGATCCCCTTTAACCTCAAATTCCATATTTACTTTTGCAATCTTTCTTCCTTGACTTCCCGATAAATTAACTAGAAAAGTTTCAAGTGGAACCACTTTACCAATATAATTTTCTTCAGCTTCACGAGCCTCTTTCTGTCGTGTTTGATGTTCTCCAGTTACGATATGATCTATAGAAATCTGGTTTGCTTCTTTTTGTTTTCCAAGATAAAACATGACTCCTGTAGCCAAAACAATAACCATGTTAATCACAGCAAGCAAAATAAACAATGTTGGCTTCTGACCTTTTGACTGGACAACAACATCATTCGTGTTTTCTTGTTGAGCTGCATTCTGTTCAGCCACGCTCTCCCCCTTTTCAAATTTCAAACAAACACACTATTCATAAAAAATAAATTTCTTCATTAAATAAAATAAGCAACTCCAATGCCAAACAGACGTTTGTCTAAATTCGATAAAATTTTACCTTCAGATCAAAATTAAAGAGATTTAGCTCTTCTATTTAATCCTTGTTCCATCAATAATTGATCTGTCTTTGTCAGAAAATTGACATAAAGATTTTTGTCTAGCCAAACTAATGAGCATTTAATTCAGATCTATCTTTAGTGCTCAGAAAAATTGACCCACTTGTTTAAAAACTTATTTTTCAGGATTTCTATTCTATAGTCATAGAGCGGACTTCGTCCGCAGCCTACAGATTTCAGTCTTCAGTTCTCAGC
>CAYMLA010000045.1:0-11176 GCA_964390785.1 uncultured Bdellovibrionales bacterium
TGGCCGTTCGTTATAGAGAATTAATTTTTGAAAACCCTGAAAGATCCCAACGCGATCTTGTTATGAGCACGGTGCTGGCCATGTGGAAGCCTTGCCTGTTCTCAATATTGACAACTATCGCAGGTTTTAGCTCATTGATTTTTTGCAACATGCTTCCTGTCATTAATTTTGGTTGGATGATGAGTTTGGGGATAGGTGTTTCTTTTGTTTTAACATTTTTACTTTTCCCAACCATCTTGCTTTTGATGAAGAAGCTTCCTCCGAACAAAGTGTTTGAATCAAAATTTTTATTTACAAAAAAAATGGCTAACATAACTGAAAAATATGGGAATTATTTACTCACTTTCAGTGTTATTTTATTTGCTTTTATCATTTTTGGTGCCAGTCAGTTGATTGTTGAAAATAGTTTTATTAGTTATTTTAAGAAAAACACTGAAATTTATCAAGGCATGAAAATCATTGATGATCAGTTGGGCGGAACAACGCCCCTTGATGTTGTTCTAAAGTTTGAGCAAGGAGGGGTTTCGTCTGTTTCGGTCACAGAAGAAGAACAGGGTTTTGATGAGTTTGATGATTTCGAAAAGGAGTTTGAAACACAAAAAAATCAAGCGCAGTATTGGTTTACGGCTGAAAAAATGGAAACCATTGAAAAGGTCCATGATTATTTGGATGAGTTGCCTGAAACGGGAAAAGTGCTTTCTTTGGGAACTCTCTTAAAAGTGGGAAGGGTGCTCAATGAGGGAAAGCCTCTTGATAATTTTTTGTTAGCACTTGTTTATAATGAGCTTCCAGAGCAATTTCGAAAAATTATTTTGAGTCCCTATGTGTCTGTCGAGGATGATGAGGCTCGTATTTCTGTGCGAATACGCGACTCTGATCCAAAGCTTCGAAGAAATGATCTTATCAACAAAATCCAATCCGATCTTCAACACAAGCTGGGACTTAAAGAAAGTCAGTTTAAACTCGCCAATCTTTTGGTGCTTTACAATAACATGTTGCAAAGTTTATTTGGCTCTCAAATTTTAACGTTGGGTTTAGTCCTGATTGTTCTTATGACGATGTTTTTTATTTTGTTTCGTTCACTTAAAATTGCACTCATTGCAATTTATCCAAATATTTTATCCGTTGGCTTTGTTCTTGGCTTTATGGGTTGGTTTAAAATCCCCTTAGATATGATGACAATCACAATTGCTTCAATTTCTGTTGGCATTGCTGTAGATAATACCATTCATTATATTCATCGCTTTAAATATGAATTTTTAAAAGATCGAAACTACTTAGCGAGTATGCATCGTTCTCATGCCAGCATCGGTTTTGCGATGTATTACACCTCGTTAACAATTATTTTTGGATTCTCTATTTTAATTTTGTCTAATTTTATTCCTTCTATTTATTTTGGTCTCTTGACCGGAATGGCTATGCTCATCGCTCTTTTATCTGCTCTTTCGCTTCTTCCACAGCTTATTATTTTTTTTAAGCCGTTTGGAAAAGAGGGCTGAGTTTTTTAGCGCGTGCAATGTCTGAAGCTGAGAACTGAAGACTGAAATCTGTAGGCTGCGGACGAAGTCCGCTCTATGATTTAAAAACGTTTGATTTAAGAAATTGTTCGATTCTTAAGTTTACAAAGTCAGGAAGATCGAGTTGTGTGCAATGAGAACCATAGGGAACAGAAAAAAACTGTGAATTTTTTATTCCCTCATGAAGAAGGACTTGATATTTTTCTGGGGTAATTGTGTCGTCTCTTCCGCTAATAATAAGGGTGGGGGTTTTAATGCGTTCAAGAACGGGCGTTCCGTCATATTTCATGATTTGTTCAAAAAGTTTTAAAAAGACATCAATATCAATTGAAGAAACACCACGGGCATAAATTTCAATATCTTTAATGTGTATGAGTTGTTCATTAAAGCCCCCGATAAGAGACGCCAGCTTCATTGCCAGGGGATTGTTGATTGATAGCGTCCACAATTGTTTGAAAGTTTCTGGAAGGGCCTGATATCCTTGTTTAAAAATTTCAAAGCCAGGAGACACAATGTTTAAACCAAAAAGTTTTTCAATTGGATTTGATGCAAAGCCATTTACAAAAACCAAAGAATTAAACATTTTTGGATTCATATCGTAGGCACGAATAAGGATTTGAGCACCAAAGCTGTGGCCCCAAAAAGAGGCGTTCTTTAGTTTTAAGTGTTTCATTAGGCATTGTAAGTCGAGTGATAGGCTGTCCAAATTAAGGTTTTCTTTGTTTTCTGGAGCAGGAGATTTATGGTGCCCTCTTAAATCATAGACGATCACTTGATAATTTTGAGAAAAAGCTTTGATTTGATGACGCCAATGATTGATAAGACAACCAATACCATAAACAAAAATAAGGGGTTCTCCTTTGCCATGAATTTCATAGTATATGGGAGTGTCATCAAAAGAATGATAAAAGTTGATTTCTTTTTCTATTAATTTATTCATAATCTTTGACCAGTTCAATTTTAATTTTAGTTAATCCAATTTGAATTATATCACCATCAGATAAAAAAGAGGAGGATATTGAACGTTCATTAAGTAAAACAATATCGGGATGATCAGTTAAAAACTCAATTTTGTCTTTTTGCGGTTTAAGTTCAAAACAAATGCTGGGCGCTTGTTTTTCATACAAATTAAACTCGATGCATTCTCCACCGATAAGTCGAGGGCCGTAACCTAATGTCCATTGAGTTTCGGATTGAATTCCTTCAACTATATTAAGTCGAATAAGAGATGAAAAGGGTTCAATTTTTTTTGTAATGGACTGAAGCGCGTGGTCATTAAGTAAAGATTGAAGAGTTTTTTTCCAAGCAGGCTCTGGCTTTTCGATAACGGTTAAATAAGTATCTCCAACTTGAAAAACAACACCAGGCTTTAAAAGAAGGGCTAGAACTTTTCGATTATTAACTCGAATTCCATTTGAAGAGCCAGCGTCTTTTAAAACATAAGAATTTGCATCTTTTTCAACATAGGCATGTCGAGTGGATACTTTTGGATCATCAACTAAAATATCCCCTTTTTTTCGGCCGAGTTCAGCCCCACAAAAGAGCGGAAAACGACGTCCTAAACCATGTCCATGAGTGATTTCGACCAGGAGTTCCATTTAAAGCCTTAAAAATATTGAGTTTTTTTATCTTTAATATATAATTTCTAGGTTTTGACCTTTTTGTCAAGTCATGTTAAATACGATAAACGTTTAACAAGCCTTTGGGGCAATTATTAATAATCTCTCTTCGCTTTAGCCGATCCCTAAAGCTGGAGACATCCAACCACGAGGGAGCAAATAAGTGGAATTAAATCAAGAAATTAAGAAGTATCCGTATGAGGCATTAATCCTTGTTGACCCAGATACTTCAGAAGAAGAGCAAAAAAGTATTTTTAAAAAAAGTAAAGAAATTGTTAATCAGCATGATGGACATGTGCATCACGTTGACACTTGGGGAAAAAGAAAATTAGCGAATCCTACAAAAAAATTTAGAAAAGCCATTTACTTTCATTCTTCGTATGAAGTTGAACCAAATGCAATTAAAGAAATTGAACGTGTTTTAGGCATTAATGATAAAGTGATTCGATTTATTCATACACGATTAGACGAGAAACACTCTATTGCTCATCACATGAATGCATTTAAAGAAGCTCTTGTTGATGTCGCCAATAAGGAAAAAGAAAGAGAAGCCAAATTTCAAAAAAGACGACAGGCCAGATCATCAAATTTTTCTTTTGATGAGTAAGTGATGTTAAAATTTTTATTTCGACGATCACAGCTTATGATCCTTTTGGGTTTGTCTGTGGTTCTTTCATTGATGACCTTTTTCACTTTTGGAGCAATTCCACTGAGATTAATGCGTCGAAATTGGAGAAGTGTTGTTTATTGGAGCTTGGGATTATTCGTTACGGCATTGTTTTTATTTTCAGGGTTGTGGCTTCAGGGATTGATGTTTTTGTCCCTTGTTTCTATGGTGGATCTTTCAAGAATTATGGAAGGAAAGACAAAAAGCATTACTTTTCAAGTTTTAGCAGCGTCTTTAAGTGTTGCGATTGTGACTTATTTTGGCTTACTTGTTGGATTAAGTTTACAAGGAATGGAATTGTCTTCGGAACTTGAGAAATTAATTGTAACGTTTATTGATCAGCTTAGTCGATTTAATGCAGAAATTAAAATTGAGGCGTCGGCTGTTTTGATTCAAATTCCATCAATTTTTGTTTCTATTTTAATTATTGCTCAGTTTGTGTCCATGATTTTTGAACAACGGTTGAGCCAGATTTTTTCTCAAATGAAATTGTTTTCTAAGCGATTTGATTTAGCTCAATTCCGAGTCAATGAATTGTTTGTTTGGCCATTAATCGTTTCTTTTTTGTTTAGTTTTATGCATTTTGATCTTGTTTGGGTTGAGTTTTTAGGAGTAAATGTTTTTAACATTCTTACTGTCCTTTATTTTTTTCAAGGCTTGGCTATTATAGTTTATTTTTTTCAAACTTATAAGGTCGGACTAATTTGGCAAATTTTATTGATTATATTATTGATTGGGCAGTTATTTGTTATAGTAAGTGTTATTGGTGTAATCGATTATTGGGTTGATTTTAGAAAAAGAATTGAAAAGAAAGGCATTTCGTCTTAAAAAATGAAAAACGGAGTGACTATTAATTGTTGGTTTTCAGTAAAAAGCTGGCGTTTTGCAGTAGCCACTAAATTAAAATGAGATCTCAAAGAGATTAATTTTAGAGGACTGAAAATTGAAAATTATAGGTTACAGATAAAATGAACGGGAGTTTGTGTTATGAAAGTTATTTTACAAAATGATGTTAAAGATCTTGGAAAAGTTGGAGATTTAGTTAAAGTTCAAGCGGGCTTTGCTCGAAATTTTTTGTTTCCAAGAAAATTAGCCGTTGAGGCGTCTGAAAAAAATGTAAAAGAATGGGAGCATTTGCAGCGCGTAGCTGACGTAAAGAGAAAAAAAGCTCATACGAGTCGAAAAGAAGTGCTTGAAAGCATGAAAAATGAAACTCTGACATTCACTCGAAATGCAGGAGACAATGACAAGTTGTTTGGTTCAGTGACAACAATGGATGTGGCTGAAAAACTCAATGAACTTGGTTATTCTGTTGATCGACGAGACA
This sequence comes from uncultured Bdellovibrionales bacterium, assembly GCA_964390785.1. GTDB lineage: Bacteria > Bdellovibrionota > Bdellovibrionia > Bdellovibrionales > CAYMLA01 > CAYMLA01. Next base: position 5,131 of record CAYMLA010000045.1, read on the forward strand.
TCATTATGGATGATCAAATCAAACATCTTGGACAGTTTAAGGTTCTCATTAAATTAGGTGAAGGTTTAGAAGCTGAAGTGGCTCTTTCTGTCGAAAGAGCGGCTGATCAACCTTTAAGTTCATAAAAGAGCTGAAGTTCACTCTACCTAGTGGCTGTTTTGCAGCATGCCTAAGTGGCTGTTTTGCAGCAGCCATAGATTATTGTAAAGTGAGTAACTCATGATTAGATTCAATTTCGGGCAAGGTCTTTTCAAGGTAAAGTGTTAAGATCGTTCTAAACTGGTCTAACGTCAGGCTGTTTGCATCAAAGCCTGTTTCTTCAAAGAGATCATTAAATTCAGTTTTAAATTCATATTCAGATAACCCTGAAAGCTGGCAAATCGTTTGCAATAAAGTGTTTCCCATCCTAGGTACTCCTTTTTAGAGTTGTCGATTTTATTGAATCAATTTAATTTTGTTTCAGCAAGTTAAGAAGTAATTTCTAGCTATTAGACTAGTCGTCTGCTGAATTGGTTTTTTCGTCGTTGCTTCGTCGTCGCAGTATTGTATATACAGCTTCCTCCTCGCGCCTTGAAAAAACAAATTCAACAAACGACTAGTCGTCTGCTGAATTGGTTTTTTTGAATTTGGTTTTTTCGTCGTTGCTTTTAGCAACATCCATTAATTGCCGGGGGCGAAATTTTTTAATTGATTAATGTTTGTAACGGAAGCTTTGTGGTCATGTTTGAATGGACTAGGGGGAGATGGGGGCATGGGTCCTTCATGATGAAGAGGATCTGGATCTCTAAAGATACCATACTTTGCTTCAAATTTGAGTTTAACGGCTCCAGTTGGTCCGTTTCGATGCTTGTTTAGGATAACCTCAGCATTGCCGATTTTATCAGGGTCATCACGATCGTAATAGTCTTCTCTAAAGAGCATCATAATCATGTCGGCATCTTGCTCAATTGACCCCGATTCTCGCAAATCAGAAAGGATTGGGCGTCGATCAGAGCGGCCTTCAACGCCTCGATTAAGCTGGGCTAAGGCAATAACGGGAACATGCAATTCTTTTGCAAGTTCCTTTAATTTTCGAGAAATTTCAGAAACAGCACGTTCACGACTTTCTACTCTTTGTTTAAGGTCCATAAGTTGTAAATAATCAATAATAATCAAATCGAGTCCATATTGTTTTTTATGACGACGACATTTTGTTCTAATTTCAAAAGGACTAATTCCAGAGGTGTCATCAATAAAAAGTTGGGATTCACTGATTTGGCTTGCAGAATCAATAACACGAGACCAATCTTTAGGCCCGACTCTACCGACTTTAAGAGAAGACATGTTTACTCTGGATCGTTGAGAAAGCAAACGCAACATGAGTTGTTCTTTTCCCATTTCAAGAGAAAAAAAAGCAATTGTTTTTTTCTCTTGAAGGGCCGCGTGCAGGGCAATGTTTAATCCAAATGCCGTTTTTCCCATTGAAGGACGAGCAGCAAGAATAACCAATTCTCCTGGATGAAGTCCTGCTGTCATTTTATCAAGCTCTTTAAATCCTGAAGGCAATCCAATGACATCAGAGTCTAATTTAGAAAGTTCTTCAAACTTTTTCATGCTATTTTTTACAATATCTATAGCACACGTGAGACCATCCAGTTTTCGGCGCCCGATGACATTAAAAATTTGAGATTCAGCCTGATCGACAAAGCCGATAATGTCTTCGTAATCTTGGTTATAAGCATTTTGAATAATATCTGTACTGGTTTTAATTAGTTTTCTTAGAATCGATTTTTCTTCAACGAGTTTGGCGTAGCTTGAAATGTTAGCGGCAGAAATTGTTTTGTTTAAAACTTCAATTAAATAATCGGGTCCACCAATAGATTGAAGCGATTGAGTTTCTTGCAGATGATTTGAAACAGTTATTAAATCAATGGGGAGATTTTTCTGATTGAGCGCAGACATGCAGTGAAAAATTTTTTTATTTGCATTGTTGTAAAAGTCATCAGCCGTGATTTGATCAGAAACTTCTTCCCAAGTTTCTGGATCCAGCATGAGTCCGCCAAGAATAGAGACTTCTGCATCAGTAGCATTTGGTGGCACTCGATTGAAACTCACAATTCCCCCTTAAATTGTTATGATTATTTATAGCCAAGGGTTACGGGAGGTGGCAAGTCTTTGTTGTAAAAGAATCAGATTTGAAGCACGCCAACTCAAATCAAACAAATTGCACAGGAAACATGTTTCGCTGAGATTTGAGCAAAGCCAATAAAAAAGTTAATTGTTTTGCAGCAGAGCTGCGATGTGCTAATTATTTAAACCACGATAGGCAATTTGATAAGTATCAATTTTTTTCTTTAACGTATTGCGGTTTATTCCTAGCATTTTTGCTGATCGAACTTGATTTCCTCGATTAGCTTTTAACGCAAGTTCAATGAGTGGTTTTTCGACTTGTTCAAGAACAACATTATAGAGGCCTTTGAGTTCCACTTTGGCTTCATTTTGTTGTTCAAACAAAACTTCTAATTTGCTCTTGACGAGTTTTTCTAAACTAACAGAGCGAAGATTAGCAACAAAAAGATTGTTTGAATTATTTAAAGTTGGCATCATAATAAAATACTCCCAAAATTGATTTGGCTATAAGTTAAGTTTATTTTCCACGGACATTAGGATTCCAGATATACTTATGTAGTTGCAATTGCAACCTTGTATTTGACTTTTTTTCTAAAATCTTTTCAGAGAGCCATTTTTCGGAAACCTTACCCCATGATGGACTGTATAAAATGCTTTTTTCAGTTAATTTATGTTGACGAATAAAATTTTCAGACCATTCAAAATCTTGTTTTGAACAAATAACAAATTTAAATTCAATATCTGGATGGGATAGTTTTAAGTTGGCGAAATCAAAGTGCTGAGACATTTGGCTGTCGGGCGTTTTAACATCAAGAACAATTTTGACTCGCGGATCAAGAGGGGAGCAGTCAATAGCCCCATTTGTTTCAATTGAAACACGATAATTCATGTCACAAAGAGACTGAGCCAATAAAAAACAGTTTTTTTGGCTCAAAGGTTCTCCTCCCGTGAGGCAAATGTGTTGTGGGTAAAAACGATGAATGGATTCAAAAATTTCAGCAAAGCTTAATTCCGAGCCGTTTTCATAAGCATATGAAGTGTCACAATAAGAGCATCTTAATGGACATCCGGTTGTTCTAATAAAAATTGTAGGGAGTCCAGCAAGAGTTGATTCTCCTTGAATAGAACAAAAAATTTCGTTTATTTTTAGCTTCAAATTATAATTTTTTTCAAGTGGGTTCGGTTGAATTTTAGACATTTGAGCAATATAGATAACATTAAAACAAAAAACAAGAGTTTATCTGGTTGCTCTTGTAAAACAGACAGCCGTTCTCAATGAGCGACGAACAAAAGAGTTTCTTAAAAAACGGATCTGCTGACCAAGGCCTAGTTTGTCAGTTTTTCGAGGTTTTTAGATTTTAGACATTAGTAGAGTCGTAGAGACGGAATGACTAATAACAATAGGCTGTTGGACAAGCTCGCGTTATGATATTTTATAGTACGCTGTTTTGCAGCAGCCGCTAATTCGTCTGAAGCAAGTTGTTTGTTATTGTTTGCGGACAAAACAAAGTGGAGTTTGTAATAATGGGAATTGGCTTTTCAAGAGTAAGACAAGACATTTGGGGTGTATTTTGGTTGGGAGCAGGGATTTTTTTGGCGCTTTCTTTGTTTAGTTATACACCAACAGATCCATCACTTAATTCAACGGGGAACTCTTTAATTATTATGAATTATTGTGGTTATTTTGGAAGTTTTTTGTCGGACTTATTGCTTCAAAGTCTGGGATTGACGGCATGGTTATTTGTTTTGGGAAGTTTTCGAAAAGCGTTATTGTCTTTTATGCAAAAAAATAAAGGGTTTATTTGGATTCAAGTTCCTTGGCTGGTTTTATTGTTTTTGACGACGGCAACTCTTTTTGAATTGCATTTTCCAGAGTGGGTGTTTTATCAAAATCAAATTTCAATTGGTGGTTTTGTCGGAAAAATTTCCTATGAATTGCTTGTGGGTTTGTTTAATGTTTATGGTGTTGTTGTTATTCTTTGGTGTTTTGCAATTATATTAATCGTTTTTTATACGGATAAGTCTATTCGTGAGTTTGCTGATGTTTCTTGGGGGGTTGTTGAGCGAGGGAACAAAATGAGTGGACTTATTTATAATCAAATTAAAAAAGGAGTTTTGATTTTTAAAAAAGGAGCTTCAACGTTTTTTTCAAGAAAGGCTGTAGACAGAATAATTCAAGAAAAAAAGATTAAGGATTCGGATCAAGGCCGCTTACAAACACAAATGAAATTTGTTTTATCTTCAGGTGATGTTGAAAGCGAAAGCTTATCAACAAAGAGAAGATTTTTAAGTTTAAAAATTGAAAAACCAGAGAGAGAAATTAAATCTATAAAGCAAAGTAAGATAAAAAAACAAATTGAAAATTGGCAAATGCCCCCGTTATCTTTGCTTCAAGATGCACCTCCGTCTCGAATCAAAATCAATGAAAGAGAAATGAAGTTAAAGGCAAAACTATTGGTTGAAAAGTTTAGTCAGTTTCAAGTTAAAGGAGAAGTTGTTGCTATAAAACCGGGACCCGCCGTAACATTGTTTGAATTTAAGCCAGAAGCGGATGTTCCTGTTTCAAAAATCACAAAATTAGAAAATGACCTTTCGATGGCTTTAAGCAGTGAGTCCGTGCGGATTATTGCTCCCATTCCAGGACGAGATGTTGTTGGAATTGAAACGGCAAATGCGATGAGAGAGATGGTTTACTTAAAAGATATGATAAAAGTTCAGGATTTTTGGGAAGATCCTTTAACGCTTTCAATTCCGCTTGGAAGACAGGCCAACGGAGAACCACAAATCGTTGATTTAAGAAAAATGCCTCATCTTCTTGTTGCGGGCTCAACGGGATCTGGAAAATCGGTGTTTACAGTTTCTACACTGGCATCAATGCTATTTAAGCATTCGCCAAAGACACTGAGGCTTCTTCTTATTGATCCTAAGCAAGTTGATCTTGCAATGTTTGATGGAATTCCTCATCTTTGTGCTCCAATCATTAATGAACCTAAAAAAGCAGTTAATGCTTTGAGGTGGGCAGTAAATGAAATGGAAAAAAGATATCGGAGTTTAAAAAAATTTTCAGTGAGAAAATTAGAAGAATATAATGAGGCTGTTGAAAAAATAAGTGATCAACAACGCAAAGAGCACATTCTCATCAATGAAGAGTTGATCAATGAAGGGCAAAAAACAAGAACGTATTATCATGAGCCTCTTCCCTACATTGTTGTTGTTGTCGAAGAATTTGGCGACCTTATGAGTGTTGAAAGACAAAATGTTGAAATGCAAATTGTTAGATTGGCTCAAAAAGCACGCGCAGCAGGGATTCATTTGTTTTTAGCGATGCAAAGTCCAAGAAAAGATGTCGTTACAGGGCTTATTAAAACAAATATTCCAGGGCGAGTGAGTTTTAAAGTGGCAAGCAAAACAGATTCTCGAATTATTTTAGATGATTCAGGTGCAGAAAGGCTTTTGGCACAGGGGGACATGTTGTTTTTGGCTCCAGGAGTGGCAAAGGCAAAGCGTCACCATGGCGCGTGGCTTCATGATGATGAGGTGTTGTTGCTCGCTGAATTTTGGAAAAAACAAGGAAACCCCCAATATGAAGAGAGTTTAAATGCTCTTTTGGAGATTGAAGAGGGTGGAGAATTATTTGATGCAATGGATGATGGAGAAGATGATTTTGATGAGCGATATGATGAGATTTTAGCTTCTGTTTCTGAAATGAAAGAGGTCAGCGCTTCTTTGTTGCAAAGAAAGTTTCGTTTGGGTTATCCTCGGGCGGCACGGATGATTGAAGTTTTTGAAAAGGAAGGCGTTGTTGGGCCTCCCCACGGCTCAAAGCCGAGACAAGTTTTAATCAATCGTTAAATGCAAATTTCTAAGAGTTAGAAATAATGAGAAGGGACTTGTATGAAAAAAAAGATGATCATTGGTGGATTTATTTTTAGTGTTT
>CAYMLA010000046.1:0-11094 GCA_964390785.1 uncultured Bdellovibrionales bacterium
GTCAGTGCCGACTAAAACAACGTCCGTGTTTTTGCTGACCGAATTGACAACGTGTCCACCAAAAGATTCAATTTGTTCTTTAATTAAATTTCGATTTTCAGGCAGGGTTCCCGTTATAACCCATTTTTGTCCAGAGAAAAGATGAGATTGAAGCGAGGTGGATTCGAAAGAAATAAAATTTAAGAGTTCTTTAACTTCAGATTGGAAATGCTCTGAATTTATTTGATTGTAAGTGCTTTCGGCAACTTTGGGTCCGATATCATTGATTTTTATAAGATCATCAAGGGTTGAGTTTAAAAAGAGATCTATCGTTTTGAAAACAAGAGAAAAGGTTTTTGCCGTTTGTTCTCCAACATGTCGAATCCCCAACGCAAAGATAAATCGGGCAAGAGTTGTTTTTCTGCTCGCTTGGATGCTAGAAAGAAGATTTTCAACCGATTTTTCGCCTTGTCGTTCTAAAGTAAGAAGTTGATTTTTATCAAGCTTATAAAGATCAGAAAAGCATGTCACAAGCTGACGATCGACTAAAGTTTCAATGAGTTTATCCCCAAGACGATCAATATTCATTGCCCTTCTTGAAGAGAAATGCTTAAGAGATTCCTTAATTCGTGCGGGACAAGTTGGATTTGGACAGCGGATAGCGACTTCTTCTGGAAAAATTTCAACTTGAGTTTGACAGACGGGACAACGTTGAGGGAACTCAAAGGGCGAAGAGGATGGGGGACGAAGGTCTTTGATAGAGCTCACAATTTCTGGAATAACTTCACCGGCACGCTGGACAATAACAGTGTCTCCAATGCGAACGTCTTTTTTCTTAAGCTCCTCTTGGTTGTGTAGGGTGGCGTGTGAAACATAAACGCCACCAACCTTTACTGGTTGCATAACGGCAACAGGAGTAAGAACTCCCGTTCTTCCCACCTGAATAAGTAAGTCTTTAACAATTGTTTTTGCTTGTTCTGGTTTGAATTTTACAGAGGTCGCCCAGCGAGGCGTTCGTGAAATAGAACCCAATTGATTCTGTAAAATAAAGGAGTTAATTTTAACAACAATTCCATCAATTTCATAAGGTAGGGTTGATTTTATACTTTGAATGACTCGGTAAAATTTTTGAACGTCTTCAATTGAGTTGCTTAAAAAACAAATGGGTTTATTAAAAGGGTCATTAGAAGAAATTAAGTCTTTAAAATGAGTCGCTTGTTTTAATACTGGTAACCCCCAGAACGAGAGTTCTTGTTCGAGTTGGTGATGTTGAGTAAAATTAAGATCCGTGGCAAAACCAATTGAGTGAGCAAAAAATTTAAGAGGGCGTTTGGCGGCTAGTTTTGGATTTAATTGACGAATAGAACCTGCAGCCGCATTACGGGGATTGGCGAATGGAGACAGACCGTCTTCTTCTTGTTGTTGATTAAGTAAAATAAAATCATGTTTAAAAATAACAATTTCACCACGAACTTCTATAAGTTTTGGAGGGTTATCAGTTTTTAATTGAATAGGTATAGAGTGAATGGTTTTAACATTGGCAAGGACTCGTTCTCCAGTTGTTCCATCTCCTCGCGTGAGGGCATCGACAAGAAGTCCATTTTCGTAAATGAGTTCAATGGCTAGGCCGTCAAGTTTGGGCTGGCAGAAAAATTGAACTTGTGGCTCATCTGATAAGGGGCGATCGAGAAATTTTTCTACTCTTTTGTAGAAAGAGAGAATTTCTTCTTCAGAATAGCTGTTTTGAAGAGATAACATTGGGATGCGATGCTGAATTTTTTCAAACTTAGCTAAAGGTTGGCCACCAATACGTTGACTGGGCGAATTTGGAATGATCCACTCAGGATAAAGAGTTTCAATTTCGATTAATTTTTTGAATAAATGGTCATAGTCATAATCACTGATTTTGGGCAGATCTAAAACGTGATAGAGATAATTGTTGTGATTAATTTCATCAATAAGGCTATGGTATTCATGTTGAGAATAATTTTTAGTCATACTTTTAAATAGGCGATAATAAGGAAGAGGTCAACTGTGTTACAAGTTAAACAGTGTAGAGAATTTATTCTTTTAGTTGTTTTTTTTAGTTGTTTAAATTTATTTGCTAAAGAAACTGAAAAAAAAGTGTTAATTATTGGCTCTCATAAGCTTAGAGTAGAGGTTGTTAGAAGTAAAGAGGATCAAGCCAAGGGATTAATGTTTCGTAAAGAATTAAGTGAATCTGAGGGAATGTTATTTATTTTTAATAAAGAACAACAGCTCTCTTTTTGGATGAAAAATACGTTTATTCCATTAAGTGTAGGTTTTTTTAATAAAGATCAAGTTTTAATCAATATCATTGATCAAATGGAGCCGGTTTCTAGTGAAATAGAAATTCCTCAAAAAAGATATGAAAGTAAAGGGTTGGCGCAGTTTGCTCTTGAGGTCAATGCCGGTTGGTTTAAAAAAAGGGGGATACGTTCTGGTCAAAAGTTTGTATTTGAAAAAAAATAGACTCGACAAACGTCCAAATTCTTCCCGTTTTTAAAATCTTCTAACTAAAGGTGAGTTTTCAAATGGGTACAAATCATGTTTAAATCAATTTAAGACATAAACGGCAAAGCATAGCTTCCGAGGTGTAACATGCTTAAAAAATTTTTAGTTTTATTTTTAATTATTGGTTTTTCTACTTTACTGGGCTGCTCTTCAAGTGATGATACGGTAGAAGGTGACGGTGGAGATGAGATGGCTGGAGAAATGGGCGAGGGTGAGGATCTCTTTGCTGAGGAGGGTGATGAGCTTGATTTCTCTGAAGACACGCTCGGTGACGAGTTTGCCGATGACGATGTTTTTGGAGAAGAGGGTGGCGAGTTTGCTGATGAAGATTTTTTTGAAGAAGAGGGTGGCGAGTTTGCCAGTGGAGATGAGGACTTTTTTGAAGAGGATTTTGGCAATGATGTTGCCATGGATTCCGGTTCTTCAGAAGAACCGGCTTATGAAGAGGAAACAGCGAGCGACAGTGCGGCAAGCTTTCCGGCAGAAGACTCATTTTTTCAAGACACCGCGGAGACGGGCGTAACGGACGAGTATTCTGATACGGCCTCATCGGATTATCCAGTTGAAAAAACGTGGGTTCCGGTAAAAAAAATTGCAGACATGCCTTATCGAAGTGGAGGAATGCTTTTAAATGCAGTCTACTTAGCGCGTCCGGGCGATACAATTGAAAGCGTTAGTCAAAAAATATATGGTATGGATCGTTCTGATGAACTTTATAGTGCAAATGCACATTTTCGCAATCGAGCCTTAAAGGTTGGGGATAAGGTTTATTACAATTCTCCACAACGACCCAATGATGAAACCAGAATTTTGACTTTCTATGAAGATAAGGGAGTTGCTCCAGAAATCTATGTGTCCCAATCAAGTGAAAATATAAGAGAAGTTTCGCAACGGCTTTTGGGTGACTCAAATAGTTGGAAAGAGATTTGGGCAACAAATCCTAATGTTGAGTCAAAAGGGGCTATCGATACAGGGACGGAACTGAGGTATTGGAGTTCTGATGTTTCAACGCCAATGATTGCTCAGGAAACAACGGACATGCCAATGGATGATTTTAATGCTCCTCCTCCAACAGAAAATCAAGAGATTGCAATGAACGAACCTGATATGCCAATGGAGATGGAACCCCCACCGGATATGGGTACGTCTAGTGATACCTCTATGGGAGCAGGATACATTGAGCCACCACCACCTCCGCCACCACCACCTCCGCCGCCAGAAGCGCCGAGAGTTGCTCTTGAACAAGACAGTCAAATGCCAATGGATCAAGACATGCTTATGATTATTGGGGGCGCAGCCATTTTATTGCTTGGAGGAGCCGCGTTATTTGCTCTTAAGAAAAAGAAAAGTGGAATGAGTGCCATCCATATTGATCGAACAGATTTAGAAGACACAAGCGTTGGATAAGTTTTGCGAGATTAAGTTGCTGCTTCAAAACTGAAATTATTTAGTGGCTGTTTTGCAACAGCCACTATTTTTTTAAGCAACTTCTTTAAAAATAGTGTTTAAAATGAAGCGTCTGCTTTCACGTTTGGATTTTACATAAAACATAAGGTCATCAACAATTTGAACATCACGTTTGTTTGCTGGAAGAAAGCGAATTCCTGCACCAAATTGATTTGTCCAAACCACTTGAGCTTGGAGGTCTCGTCGGCGATCGCCAACATTGAAGGTGAGGCATATTTTGTCGTTGGCTTCTAGGTCATGATGATTATGTGAAAGAAAAGCACCAGAAAGACTAATGTTTTTTAAAACTCCCATTTCAGCAATTCGGCCATAGTTTTTTCTAAATTCAATTTCGATAAACAGTGGAATTCTTGGCGCGGGTTTTAGAGCTGTTGGGGCAATTTGATCCATAGAACCTCCTCTTCTACAATCGTATAATCGGTTTTTTTGTAAATAATTTAAGCTGTTTTTTTCAGTTTTTGGTGAAAACAAGAGGATTTAATTGGTTTTTTAAATAAATAATCACTGAATTGTTTTTTTTGCATATAAGTTTTTCAAAAAAATCAAAATTTGAGTGGGTTTGAAGTGGAATAAATTGCGTAAATTTTAGAGGTTGAGAGAAAAACAATAAAAGATAACTTAATTTTTTTTTAGAAATACCGATGAAAAGTTGACAAAACCAGTAAAATTGAGCACTGTAGGAGATAGAGCGAGCCTTCGAAAACGCAAATTTCATTCAATTCATCAATATTTTAAGAATAAGTAAAGAAGTTTATATTGTTTTCGTAATTGTTTCAGAGTGATTTCGTTTTTCAAAAACAAGCCTGTTATTTAAATTAAATTATTAGACATAGGAGTAGATGAGTGTCAGACATTAAAGATGAAAGCAGTGTTGCTAAAAAAAAGACAAGAAAAAAAATTGAAAGAAAAGTAAGTGACAAAAAAGTTAAAAAAGTTGATGACATAGAAATTGATGCGGGTGTTTCAGGCGTTCAACCTGTTGAGAATAGTTTAAATAATGATAATAATTATATTGAAAAGCTTCAAGAAACGCCTGTTGTTAGTGCCCCAACTTCTGCGGAAACAAAACAAGACTTCATTCAAAAGGCAGACCGCCCCGTTTATTCAAATGGAGGGTCAACGACAGAAAAAAAGCTACATGTTTCTTCAGATTCAAATAATGAGATTTCTTCAACGGTGGTCGTTCAAAAAGAAAGTGGCCTGAGTGATTCTAAGGTCGATAGGAAAGAAGAAAAAGGCCGATTAGATTATGTAAAAAATAATAGCAATAATAATAGCTATAGCAATATTAATAACAATAGTTATAGTGGCAGTGGCAGCAGCGGCGATAACAGCTCAAGTGGCAGCCGCAATAACAGCGCAAGCAGCAGCGGCAGTAACAGCACAAGTGGCAGCAGTAGCGGCAGCGGCACGAGCACGACCAGCAATAGCAGTAGTGGCAGTAGTGGTAGCGGCTCGAGCACGACCACAAGCAGTAGTCGAAAATATGATAATAAAAATCAAAGAAACAGAAGGCGTTTTGAAAAAAACAAACACAGTCGTTATGATAATTCTTATGAAGAGCAGTTTAAAAAAGAAGATGATATTGATTTGTCTGATATTGATTTGTCAGAAGATGAAAAAAAGGCTCTTTCAACAAAAGGGTTAAAATCAAAAAAAATTGATGAATTAATGGGGTTGGCAACAAAATTTAAAATAGAAAATGCGGCAGGATTAAGACGTCAAGACATGGTTTTTGAAGTTCTAAAAAGGGCTGCGCGATTGGGTGATATTTTTGGTGATGGGGTCTTAGAAATTTTGCCGGATGGTTATGGATTTTTACGCTCTCCAGATTATAATTATCTTCCTGGTCCAGATGACATATATGTCAGCCCAGCTCAAATTCGGCGATTTGGTTTGAGAACGGGAGACACTGTGACGGGCACAGTTCGCCCGCCAAAAGATAGTGAGCGCTATTTTGCTTTGTTGAAAGTTGAAACGTTAAATTTTGAATTGACTGAACAAAGTCGAGATAAAATTTTGTTCGATAATTTAACTCCGCTTTATCCGGAGCAAAAAATTCAGCTTGAGCATAAGCCAATGGAGTTTACAACTCGCGTGGTTGATTTATTGTCTCCTCTGGGTAAAGGTCAGAGAGCTTTGATTGTTGCGCCTCCAAGAACAGGAAAAACGGTTTTGCTTCAAAATGTCGCAAATGCAATCTCACACAATCATCCCGATATTCGATTAATTGTATTGTTGATTGATGAGAGGCCTGAGGAAGTCACCGACATGCTGCGCAATGTTAAGGGCGAGGTAATTAGTTCAACTTTTGATGAGCCGCCAACAAGACATGTTCAAGTGGCTGAAATGGTTATAGAAAAAGCAAAGCGGCTGGTCGAGCACAAACATGATGTTGTGATTTTATTGGATTCGATAACACGTCTTGCGAGGGCTTACAATACGGTTGTTCCCCCATCAGGAAAGATTTTATCTGGTGGAGTTGATTCAAATGCGCTCCATAAACCAAAGCGATTTTTTGGTGCTGCTCGTAATATTGAAGAGGGGGGGAGTTTAACAATTATAGCGACGGCGTTGGTTGATACAGGCTCAAGAATGGATGAAGTTATTTTTGAAGAGTTTAAGGGAACGGGGAACTCTGAAATTATTCTTGATAGGAAATTAATGGAAAAACGAATTTTTCCATGCATGGATATTTTAAAGTCTGGCACGCGTAAAGAAGAACTGTTGATTGGCCAAAATGATCTTAACAGGTTGTTTATATTGAGAAAAGTGTTGGCCCCCATGAGCGTTGTTGATTCCATGGAATTTTTGTTGGATAAACTCAAGGCAACAAAATCAAATGTTGAATTTCTTTCTGCCATGGGTGGTTAAAGAGTTTTTTTCAATGATTATGAAAAAATAGGCTGAAGATTAATTCTTGTTCGACATTGTATATTGATTGTGATATGTAATCGCTTGATTTATGGTTTTTAAATTTTTGCTCAAAAAGGTAGTTGTTATGAAAAAAGGAATTCATCCAAAGTTTCAAGATGTTGTATTTAAAGATGTGTCTTGTGATTTCATGTTTAAAACAAAATCAACAATTTCTTCAAAAGAAACTGTTTTGTGGGAAGACGGCAAAGAGTATCCACTGATTAAAGTTGAGATTTCAAGTGCATCACATCCCTTTTACACAGGAAAACAAAAATTACTCGACAGCGAAGGTCGAGTTGATCGCTTTCGTAAAAAATATGCTAAAGTTCAACAAAATACAAATTAGAAAATTTTATTTTTTTTATTTTTTAAGAGTGCATTTTTTTTGCGCTCTTTTTTTTTGTAAATAGTGGCTGTTTTGCAGCAGCCACTAAATAATGAGCAGTTGCTGTGAAATAATTGTAATCGGTTTGTTAGGCCTCTAAGTTGTTTTGAAGGAATAGAGATATGTTTGAAAAATTAGAAGAAGTGGTTGATCGTTATAATCAAGTTCACCTAAAACTCCAAGAACCCAATATCGTTAATAATCACAATGAATATAAGCAATTGATGAAAGAGTTTTCAGATTTAGAAAAAATTGTAAAAGTTTATCAAGAGTATAAAAGTAAGCGAGAGGAATTAAAAAGCAGTAAATTATTGCTTGAATCAGAGAGGGATGAGGAATTTCGACAAATGATTAAGGAAGAAATTCACATCATTGAACCCGTGTTGGAAGATCTTAATAATCAGATTAAGGTTTTGCTTTTGCCTAAAGATCCAAACGATGATCGAAATGTTATTTTAGAAATTCGAGCGGGCGCAGGGGGAGATGAAGCCAGTCTTTTTGCAGAAGATTTGTTTGGGGCTTATGCAAATTATGCGGTTTCAAAAGGTTGGAAGTTAGAGGTATTATCTCTTTCAGAAGGAAATGTTGGTGGGTATAAAGAAGTTTGTATTAATATTTCTGGTGAGAAAGTTTATAGTTTAATGAAATATGAAAGTGGAGTTCATCGAGTTCAAAGGGTTCCAAAAACAGAAACACAAGGGCGAATTCATACTTCTACTATTACGGTTGCTGTATTGCCTGAAGCGGATGCCGTTGAGCTTAAAATTGATCCCCATGAGCTTCGAATTGATGTTTGTCGAGCCAGTGGCGCAGGTGGACAGCATATAAATACAACGGATTCGGCTGTTAGAATTACTCATATTCCCTCGGGAACAATGGTTTATTGCCAAGAAGGAAAAAGTCAGCATGCCAATAGGGATCGAGCGTTAAAAATTTTGTATTCTCGACTTTTAGCTGCTGAGGAAGAGAAAATGAGAAAACAAGCCTCTGATGCTCGTCTTTCACAAATTGGTACGGGCGATCGATCGGAGCGTATTCGGACTTACAATTATCCTCAGACAAGAATTTCAGATCACAGAATTGGTTTTACAACTCACGCATTAAATGAGATTATGGCAGGAGACTTAGATCAAATTATTGAGCCTGTGAGTGCTTATTTTCAATCAGAGGCTCTACAAAGCCATGAGTTATGATTGTTCAAGAAATTCTTAATCAAAAATCAATGTGTTTAAAACGTTTTGGAATTGAAAGCGCGCGTCTTGATGTAGAAATTATTGTCAGTCATGTGTTGGAAATTGATCGAAGTGAAGTGTATAAGAATTTTTCTCGTCAAGTGAGCCGATCTGAACAAATTTTGATTGATGATCTAATTGAGAGGCGAACTCAAGGTGAGCCGATTGCGTACCTCATTGGGATAAAAGGATTTTATAAAGACAACTTCATTGTGACTCGAGATGTTTTTGTTCCTCGACCAGAAACGGAAAAAATAGTTGAAGAAGCGATTTTGTTTTTGTCATCAAGACAGTTAAAAGACAAACAGTATGTTGCTGATTTTGGTGGAGGAAGTGGCTGCATTGGTTTAAGTGTGATTAAGGAATGTCCAAATGCCTATTTGTATTATTTTGATCTTTCCTATCATGCTGTGGTGATTGCGCAAAAAAATGCGCGTCTATTAGGCGTTCAAGAACGATGTTGCTTTGTTTGTTCGGATTTACTTAAGAAAAAAAACTATAATTGGTTAAAAAAAACATTTGATGTTGTTGTTTCTAATCCGCCGTATATTGACCAAAAGGATGACAAGTTAGAAGCTAATGTAAGAAATCATGAGCCTCATTTGGCTTTGTTTTCCAATCAGGGGCTTGAGCACATCAGCAGTTGGGCAAAATTAGCTTCATGGGTTTTAAATCCTGGTGGTTTATGCTTATTTGAAATGGGTTCAGATCAAGAAGAGGCTGTAAAGGAAATTTTTAAAATACAATTTAAATCTGATCGTGTTGAAATCTTAAAAGATCTTGCGGGTCATCCAAGAGTTGCTAAGGCTTTTTGTCGTGGTTAGAGGGGGGAAAAAATGGATCGATTGTTTATTAAAGGTGGAAAGATTTTAAATGGATCAGTGATAACAAGTGGTTCAAAAAATGCGGCTCTTCCCATTTTATTTTCTACTCTATTGACCGATGGGAAACATGTTTTTAAAAATGTTCCACGCCTAAAAGACATTGAATCAACAATTGACTTGCTTTCAAGCTTGGGAAGTCAATGTCATTGGGAGGACTCATATCTTATTGTTGAAACAAAAAAAACAAAAACACTCAAAGCAGATTATGATCTTGTACGAAAAATGAGGGCAAGCATTCTTTGTTTGGGGCCATTGTTGGCGAGATATGGCGAAGCACAGGTGAGTTTGCCGGGTGGATGTGCAATTGGGGCAAGGCCAATTAATTTTCATCTTGAAGCTTTAAAAACAATGGGTGCTGAAATAAAAATTGAAGAAGGTTATGTTCATGTGCGAGCCCAAAAGCTTGTTGGGGGGACTGTTTTATTTGAGATGCCAACAGTGGGGGGAACTGAAAATATAATGATGGCGGCTGTTTTATCTGAGGGTAAAACAATTATTGAGAATGCGGCCAAAGAACCAGAAATTGTAGACTTAGCTCTTTATTTAAAAAAAATGGGTGCAAAGATCAAAGGAGAAGGGACAAGCATTATTGAAATTGAAGGGACAAAGGATCAGCTTCGTCCAGCCGAGCATTGTGTTTTGCCAGATCGAATTGAAGCAGGAACGCTGGTTTTGGCTGCGGCAATTACCGGTGGAGAAGTTTGTGTTGATCAGTGTGTTCCAGATCATATTGACTCGTTACTTATTAAGTTAAAAGATTGTGGTGTAATCGTTTCAACAGAAAACTCAAGGGTGATTGTTCATAAAAATAAGTATATTCAGTCTGTGGACATTTCAACAGCTCCCTTTCCGGCTTTTCCTACAGATTTACAAGCTCAGTTTATGGCTTTAATGGTTCAAGCCAGTGGCACCAGCATTATTACAGAATCAATATTTGAAAATCGATTTATGCATGCACAAGAATTGCTTCGCATGAATGCTGATATTTCTATTGCATCAAGAGTGTGTGTGGTGAGGGGACGTTCGGGGGGACTCATTGGTGCGCCAGTGATGGCAACCGATCTTAGGGCGAGCGCTTGTTTGGTTTTGGCGGGTTTAGTGGCAAAGGGAGTTACAACGGTAAATCGAATTTATCATTTAGATCGTGGTTATGAGAAACTTGAAGAAAAGTTAAGTTTACTGGGTGCGGATGTTCGTCGATTAAGTTCATCGACTGAGACTTCTTTGTGAAAGGTGGAGTCACGCTTTAGATTTTTTCAGGCAAAAAAAACCCTGGTCTATTGAGGGGTGTGACCAGGGTTTAAAACATATATCTTTTGCTCTGGAGGGGGTTGAACAAAAGGGTAATTATTTATCCAAAACACTGAGGGGAGTATTTTGGGTAATATCTAAATCTTGATTTGCTCTTGAAAATCCAGCAATCAACAAAACAATAACAATGTAACCAACAACTAAAATCTTTTTATAAAAACCGTTACTCATCATATTATACAAGAACTAGCAATTTAAATGCCAAAACTTAAAGCTGTTTAAATCTAAAAATAAAGGGCTATAGTGGCTGTTGTAAAAGAGTCAAATTTGCGGCGCGCGAGCTCAAATCGAACGAGATGCACATCAGAGGTCTCGCAGTGAGATTTGAGTGAAGCCAACGAAAAAGTTGGCTGTTTTGCAGCAGTCGCTAGAGAGGAAATTTTAT
>CAYMLA010000047.1:0-11054 GCA_964390785.1 uncultured Bdellovibrionales bacterium
CCCATATAGTCTTCTGGAGAAAGCGTTTTATTTTTTTTAAACAAGCTCAATAATCGTAATTTCATAATCTGGACTCCACTTCGTTTCGTTCGGTCAATAATAAGTGGCTGCTGCAAAACAGTCAACTTTTTCGTTGGATTCGCTCAAATCTCACTCTTTTTCACCAGCCACTATCTATTTTTTAAAGCGCTTTATTGATGATTTTGATTTATTGCGAGAGTAAGACTGTGTTTTTTGACTCGAAATGCTTTTATCTTTTGGATAAATAAGTAAAATAAATTCTTCTTTTATAGAGTCATTTAAATTTTTACAGAGTTGTTCTATTGTGTTTTCACGAACATCTTCTTTTTCGGATGTAAGATTAATCCCTAAAAGGGCTATTCTAAATGGAATTATACTTTTAAGTTCAGTGAGAAGCTTGTTGAGTCGATAGGGGGTGTCCATTAAAACAATGGACTGGGGATAGTCTTTGATTTTTTTTAATTGAACCAAACGCTTTTCTGTTTTTTGCGGAAGAAATCCACAAAACCAAAATTCTCCAAGGGGAACACCGCTTAAAGAGATTATTGTCATTAAACTACTTATTCCAGAAATTGGAATAATTGGGATCTTATTTTTTCTAAAAAGAGCAATGAGTTTTGTTCCTGGATCACAAAAAACAGGGGTTCCGCAATCAGAGATTAACGCAATGTCTTGGCCTTTATAGTTATCAAAAAGGTATCGAACGTCAGAATCTTCGCTGTGTTCATTTAAAAAATCAATTTGTTTATTTAAAACGTCAATTTTATAAGTTTTTAGTGTGCGAAGAGTGATTTTCCTTTCTTCCCCAATAACAACGGGAACTGTTTTTAAAACGTCTAGTGCTCGAAGTGTAATGTCTAAAGGATTTCCAATTGGTGTCGAAACAATATAAAGGCTCATTAATTTATCTTCTCTCCGTTATTAAGATTGGTTACGAGTTATCGCCTTAAGAAGCGATGAACGAATGTGGGGAGCTGTTTTTTCTAAATTTGAAATTAATTCTTTCATTTGTTTTCGTTGAGATTTTTTTGTATTATCCCGTGTTAAGGGGCAATTTTCAACCAATAAAGGAATTTGAAATTCATTTGCCAGTTTAAAAAGCAGGTCTTCTTCAACGTAAATTAAGGGACGAATCACTTCTATTTGTTCTTTTTTAATCGTATATTGCGGGGGCATGGACGTGAGCTTACCTGTAAAAAATTGATTCATAAGAAGGGTTTCAATAAAATCATCTTTATGATGTCCTAATGCAATTTTGTTTGCTTTTATCTGTTGAGCTATTCCGGTTAAATGCCCTCGTCTTAGTCGAGAACAAAGTGAACATGGTGTTTTTATTTTTTTATCAATCGTTTGAATAATAGACTCAATATCATAAGAATTCATAAGAAACGGCACGTTTAGAGATTCAAAATAGCCTTTAATTTCTGTCAGATTATTTGATTGATTGTTTTGTTTGATATGAGCAATAGAGATTTGAAACGGAATCGGTGCTTTGGCTTTTAAATAAAAGAGGGTCTCAAATAATAGCCAAGAGTCTTTTCCTCCTGAAAATCCAATTAAAAGATGATCATGTGCTTTAATGAGTTGAAATTCTTGAATGGCTTTTCCAACCAAGTGTTTAAGTTTAACAAAATTTTTAGAATCAAAATTAATTTTAATAACCTCTCCTCGCTGAGTTTAATCCGTTTTAAACAAATTTTTTTGTCCGTGTTAAAAAATTTTTTATTCTTGGGACATGACTTGGAACGGTTTCTTTTCCACAGTGAGTTGATTCAATCAAAACGCAATAAATCGTGGGAAAGAAGCGTAAGGTCATATTGATATTAATGGGTTCATTTTCAAAAAACCAAATGGTTTGATCGTGTTTTAAGTGAAGCTGATTGAGTGCCTCTTTTTTAAAATCAAAATCTTTTATGGTGATGTTTGGTTTTAGCATTATTTGAGCTTTAGCAAGTGGAAAACCCCAATGAGCCAAGCTATCTAAAGTCCCTTTTTGCATCGTGGTTAAAACGCGACCAGTTAAATAAATGATAAATCCCTTTTTTTGAGCAATTGAGTTAATAAATTCTACTGAACCCGGAAAAGGTTTATCATATTTAAGAAACTCATTTGAAAAAAAAAGTTTTTCCCAATACAGCTCTAATTCTTTGACGAACGTTTTGTTTTTTATGCCTGCTCGTTTTAAAGCTTCATAAATTCCCCAATCAGAAGGTAAAATCTTTGACTTGATGAGTTTCTTTGCACAATCAGGAAATCGTTTTTGAACTGAAGCTTGACTCGCAAACTGATGAATGATGGCTTCAATTCGTGGACTGACATCAAACAACGTTGAATCCAAATCAAAAATAAACAAACTCTGCTCGTTAGAATCGTCTAAAATTTGCGTAAGCAAACATGAATTCTTACCAATATTGTGCGCCATGGCTAAACAATTTAGCAGTCAATGTGTTATTTGCCAACTTTTTTTCTTTCTTAAACCGGAGAATCTGGTTTTTAAACTTATTTTGTGTTAGAAGGGCGGCTTATCAATTGAATTCTTTGCACTGTGAGGAATGAACATGAAAATCAATGTAAAAATATTAAGTGCCGTTATTTTTGTTTTAATTTTTAGTTTTTCTTTTCCAAGGTTTCTTATCGCAACTTTTGGTAAAGACAGCCCCTGGACGAGTTACCTGTATATGTATGGCCTTGGTGGTGTCTGCTTTGCAATTGGAATTTGGTTGATTTTGCAAACAAGAGCCTGTCAGATCGGACGTGGACATGACACTTTTTGGTTCAAAGTGCTTTTGGGTGGTTATTTGTTTTTTGCAAGTCTGCATGGATTTTGGGTTTGGTTTTCTTTAAGCTATCCGGTTATAGGAGGTTAAGAAATGGAATTTGGTATTCAATTAACAACTGAGTCGACAATTATTATTGCAGCCATTGTAATATTATACGCCATCTTGATTACGGGATTTGGAACTTATTTTGCTCGCTTTAGTAAAAACATCAACGATTTCTTTTTTAGCGGACAACGGTTTGCTTGGTGGCTTCCTGCGGCCAGCATGATTGCAACGGGAATTGGCTCTTACAGTTATCTTAAATATTCTGAGCAAGGCTTTAATACGGGAATGAGCAGTTCTCTGACTTATATGAACGATTGGTTTATTGTGCCCTTTTTTATGTTTGGTTGGCTTCCTATTGTTTATTTTGCTCGAATCAAATCAATTCCTGAATATTTTGAAAGACGTTTTAACCGAACGGCTCGATACATTGCGGTATCGATTATTTTATCATATATGTTTTTTTATATTGGATACAATCTTTATACAATCGGGGTTGCAATCGAAGGAATGTTTGGACTTCCTCAAATGTATTCCATCCCCGTTGTGGCGTTTTTTTTAGGGGCTTATGTTACCTTTGGTGGACAAACTGCCGTTATTTTTACCGACCTCTTTCAGGGCATAATGCTTTATGTTGCAGGTGGAATTGCTATTTTTGCAGGAATTTGGGCCTTAGGCGGATTTAGTGATTTTTGGGGATACTTGCCCGTTTCTCATCGATTACCCTTTACCGACTTAACTCAAGATCCTAAGTTCAATACTGCTGGTTTATTTTGGGGTGAAGCCTTGGCAGGAAGTATCGCCTTTACCTTTATGAACCAAGGTTTTATTATGCGTTATCTTGCTATAAAAAGTGTGCATGATGGGCGCAAGGCCGCCTTGTTTAATGTTCTTGTCACTCTTCCCCTATCCGCTATTATTGTCGGCGCTGTGGGGTGGATTGGAAAGTCCTTGATTATGAAGCAAGCCGCCATCGGTGGCCCTTTAGCCGGATATAACTTGATTGAAATTGAAAACACATTTCATACATTTATTATTGTTTGTTGGGAGACGGTGAAACAAAATTCTTGGATTTTTGGTTTTATTATTGCCGCATTAACGGCCGCTCTTATGTCGACAATTGATACTTTAATTAATGCCTGTGCCGCTATTGGTATTTATGACATTTATAAACCCCTTATTAAGCCGGAAGCAAGTGAGCGTCATTATCTAAAGGCCGCACGCTGGGCTTCTGTTGGAGCAACGGTGATCGGTCTTCTTTTGGTGATTTGGTTTAATCAACAACAGGGAAGCTTGATGTCGATCCATTATAAAGGGATTATGATTATCATTCCTGCCATTGTTACGACTATTTTTTTAGGTGCTTTTTGGAGGCGCTTTACCGCTCAAGCGGCATGCGTTTCTATGATTGTTGGCAGTATGGTGACCGTTCTTACCGTGGCCTATCCTAAAATGATTGATGGTCTCTCTTGGTTTGTTGTTGGCCCTCACAACACAGAGTATATTTATATGCGAGCCCTTTTTGGCATGCTGATTACAGCTATTGTTGGTGTTATTGTAACTTTTCTGACAAAACCTCAAAAGAAAGAATCTATTGCTGGGTTAACAATTGACACTCTTGATGAGGGAATGGCTTTGTATAAAGGTGGAAAACCGAATTTCGAAGTTGGCAAAACCGTTAAAAAACTATCTTATGAAATTGATGAATCCCTTGAAGAGGGAACAATTTCTGTTCATCCTTCGGTGATGAGCCTTTTGAAGTCTCAAGTTGGTGATATGATTTATATGACCGATGCTCGCTGGTGGCTCGGCGGTCTTCGCTCTATGCATGTTAAAGCATCCTCTCCTCATCAAGAAGAGGATACCCTTGTGAAAATGTCTTCAAGCACTCGAGATGGCGCTTATTTATTGCGGGGTCGTCGGGTAAGTCTAGAAAAAATCTTCTAGATCGTGACCATTGAAATACAGTTCACATTCACTTGCAGCATAAGTTTTTGTGTAGAACATGCTTTTTGTTTAAAAAAGAGATGAACTTTTTGTCAAGACCGGACTTATGGCTTAAAAATTAACGACTTTTTGTCATAATTTTTTTCAAGTTATTTAAAAATTAACCATTTTTTAGATTAACTCTAAATAATCAATTCCAATCATCCGAAAAAAAGAATGAAGAGACTTAAGCGATTAGGGATTATTCCCTAGAAATGGAGTTAATCAATGTCTGAAGAAAAAAATATGTTTTATATTTCACATGCAGGAGAGCAACTGGGACCTTTTGAATGGCAAGCGATTATTGAAAAAGTGAAGTCTAATGAAATTGATGTGACCGACTACTATTGGAATGAAGACAATGAAGATTGGCAAATGCTCTTGAATGAAAAAGAAATTTCTGAATTATGCAATAAAACAAAAGATTATGTGAAATCGAACAGTATTGAATCGTTAAAAGTTCTAAAATCAGATATAAACGTAACCCCCTTAGACATTGAAAATCAAGAGCAATTAAATACCGTTGAGTGGTTTGTTTTAAAGGGGGACAATAAATTTGGTCCTTATTTATATAAAGATGTTGTAAAGATGTTGCAACAAAAGGCTTTGTTTGAATACGATTATGTTTGGTATAATGGTTTTAAAAGCTGGAAACGCATTGCTCAGATTTCCTGTTTTCAACCGGAGGCCATTGAAAAGATTCAATCAGAAGGCTCTTTTGAATTTTTAAAATTATTTTTTCGACGTCGTCACAAAAGAGCTCGTTTTAATGGGTCAATTATAGTTCATGACAATAAGAGAGTCTGGAAAGGAAGCACTGTTGAGATAAGCGCAGGTGGGGCAGGAATTATAATGGAAAATCCTTTTATAATGCCTGGTCAAAGCATCTTTCTTCATGTGCAACCAGCAGACGGGATCCCTCCTTTTAATGCCGTTTGTGAAGTTGTTAACAAAGAATACGTTGAAGGCGCAACTGAATCTGGAACACCCATTCGTTATGGTGTGCGATTTTTAAATATTAGTGGCGAAACTCAATCTCATCTTAAAGACTTTGCAAATAAAGCTCCTAAAGCCGCTTAGTGTTTTATTTTTTGAGCAATGATGGGGAAAATAGAGAGTCGAATTGTGGGTTTGAAAAATTTGATTTGTCTTTGTGATTAAAAAAAAGGAGCCATCAATGCTTCATCTAAACAATTATGTCATTTTTACCATTTTATTGTCTTTTGTTATTAGCGGTTGTGGCGGAAGTAAAACCTTTAGTAATTCAAAACAAATCGAAGTCTTTGCTCAAGAGGTTGAATATAACTCTGAAGTTGATGTTTTGTGGGTGATTGACAATTCAACGTCTATGAAAAAACATCAAGAACTCTTGAAAGAACAAATCGATCATTTTATGGATGCCCTTATTGATGGCGGATATGATTTTCAAATTTCAGTCCTCTCTACGGATATGACTGCTTCTGATCAAAAAGGAAAATTCATAGGAACTCCTCATGTGTTGGATTCATCAATTGAAACCGTTAAAGAACAAATTAGAGAACGAATTTTACTTGGCGAAAATGGTGACGACACGGAAAAAGGATTAGAAGCCTTAAACACCGCCTTATCAGATGATTTGCTTCATAATGAAAATTCTGGATTTTTACGAGACAACGCCTTTTTAACAGTCATCTTTATATCTAATGAAGATGACCAAAGCAAAATTTCTTCTTCGTTAGTTATTGATCGTTTAAACGAATTAAAGCCTCCATTTCCAGATGGGTCACAATCTTGGACTTCCCATTTTATAGGTATTCTTGATCTAAATGCCAGTTGTAGCAGTAACGTTTTTGGATATAAAGACCCTGGTTACAAATATATGGAAATTGTTCAGGCCGGTCAGGGAATCAATCAAGACATTTGTTCGGCTGATTTTACTCAAGCGCTCACAAATATGAGAATCCGAATTGTAAAAATACTGGCTCAATTTCAACTTAAGCATAACCCTAACTTGAATTATTTAATTGTTCTTGTTGATGGAAAACCAATTCCTCAGGATTCTCAAAATGGATGGAGTTATTTGCCAGAAACAAAAACCATTCGGTTTAATGGCGATTCCATTCCTCCTCCGAAATCATTGATTCAAATCAAGTATGAACCCAATGTTAAGGGCTCAGCAGCCACTATTTAGTTTGTTTTGAAACTGAGCTGTTTTGTTTGAGTGGAATAGAGATTAAAATAATGAGACTTATGGCTAAGTAAATCATAATGGCTTCCCGACTCTACAAGAGTGCCTTGATCCAAAACAAAAATACGATCACAGTGCATAATCGTGGATAAACGATGAGCAATAATAATACTGGTGCGATGAATGGTTAGAGTTTTCAAGGCTTGTTGGATAAAAGACTCACTTTCAGAATCGATATTTGCCGTTGCTTCATCAAAAATTAAAACTTTGGGATTATAGGCTATGATTCTAGCAAGAGCAATGAGTTGCCTTTCTCCAGTGCTTAAATTGACCCCATTTTCTTCAATAAACTCAAGTTGCTTACTTTTAAAAAAAGGGTGATCTTTCAGCAGCTCTAGTGCGTGGTCTATATTGTTGTTATTGATATTGTTGTTTTTAAGTCGAATGTTCTCTTTAAGAGTTCCCCTAAAAACATAATTGTCTTGTTGAACAACACCTAAGAACTGTCGTAATTCGTTAAGAGGGATCTCTTTTATCGGAATATGATTAATAAAGATTTCACCTTTTGAACAAAAATACATTTTTTGGAGAAGAGAAATAATTGTTGATTTTCCACTTCCTGTTCGACCGACAATGGCAACTTTTTCGTTTGGTTGAATTTTAAAACTTACATCATTAAGCGCCCAAGGAAGATCTGGGCTATAGCGAAAACTAACATTCTTAAATTCAATAAGACAGCTTGGTTTTTGAGTTTGGTTTTTCCTTAACAAGAAGCTTTCGGACGGAGGTGGATTATGGTTGTCTTCAATGTCTTCATCAAGCAAAGAAAAAACACGCTCAGCGCTAGTGATCGAATTTTGAAACATTTGATAGCGTTCTAAAATATGACGAAGCGGATGATTGATGTCTTGAATGTGCATAAAAAAAGCAACAAGCATTCCAATTGGAAGAACCCCTTCCGAGTTGAGAATGCCTCCCCAGTAAAGAGAAAGAGCAATTGTAGACGCAATAAAAAGATTAACCGTTGGCCAGAGATACGCGTACATATAAACGGCATTAACTTGAAGATGGCGATAGTTGGATGATAGTTTTTTAAAGTAAGACTGATTTTTTCCAACTCGATTATTCAGTTGTACAACTTTCATGCCTTTAATGTTTTCTGCAACAAATGAGTTAATATGAGCCATAATTCTTTTAGATTCTCTCAATATAATCTTTAGTTTTTTTGTAAGATAAAAAACAATATAAAAAAATGCTGGCGCAAAACAAAGACTAATGAGTGTTAATTTTAAAGAAATTATACTCATTGCAATAAGTATTGAGATTAACACAATCGCATTTGTTAGTATCTGAATAACGCCGTCAGTAAAGAGTTGTCCTAATGTGTGTATGTCGTTTGTTATTCGAGTAACAATTCGACCAGAGGGGGTTCGATCTATAAATGACATGGTGAGATTTTGTACATGCTTTATAATGTCTTCTCTCATTTGATATAAAATTCGGTTTCCCAGTTTTTGAAAATAATACTGTTCTGCAAACATAAAATAGATCCAAGTGACTTGTAAAAAAAGATAAATCGCCGCATAAAAAACAACTGTGTCCATGTCTTTTTTTACAATGCCTTGGTCAATTGTTAATCCAATTAAAGTCGGAAGAAGCCTAGAAATTGCTGCGCTTATTAAAACTGTACTCATAACCCAAATGAGAACCCATTTTTCTTTTAATAAATAAGGCCAGAGTTTTTTAAATAAAATTTTATAATTGACTTGAGTGGTAACCTTATCATCATGTAAATAAGACTTTTGTCGAGTGGAATTCATAAAACCTCTCCTGTGTTCATTTGAGCAGAAGACCGTGGTGTCGCAAAAGAGGTATTTTTATTTTGATCAACTTGAGTGATGTAAAGTTGATTATAAGTTGGACTTTTAACAAGAAGTTCATGGTGAGTGCCGATTGACTCAATAAGACCATTTTTCATTACAATAATTTGATCCGCTTTTTTTACTGAAGAAATTCTATGGGTGATAATTAATCGCGTTTGTGTTTTATTTGTTTTTGCTTTCAAAATGGCATTTTCAATGGACTGCTCTGTTTGTGCGTCAACAGCACTTAGAACATCATCAAAGATAACAAATGGCGATTGACGAATAAGTGCACGAGCAATGGTGAGTCTTTGCTTTTGTCCTCCCGAAAGATTGACCCCCTTCTCTCCAAGTTCTGAATCGAATCCATATGGCATTGTTGAAATTTCTTTTTCAATTAAAACAATTTTAGCCTGTTCATAGATTTCTTTAAACGTCGGTTCATCATCTAATCCATAAGCAATATTATTTGAAACAGTCTCACTAAATAAAAAAGGATCTTGTGGGATTAAGACAATGAGATCTCTTAAAGACTTAAGAGTAATATCGTTTATATCAACGTCGTTTATAAAAAACGTTTTTCTAGGAAGAGGATAAAGGTGCGTAAATAACTGAGCAAGAATTGATTTGCCTGATCCAATGGAGCCAACAACACCTATGGTTTGTCCTGCTGTAATTTTTAAGTTGATATTTTTTAGTGCCGGCAAGGATTGATTTGGAAAATAAAAAGACAGATTTTTAATCTCAAGGGTTTTAAATTCAGTGACTTCTTGAGTCCCCGTATCGGGAACCTCACTTTCTTGACTAAGGATGTTTTGAATTCGAGAAAAGGAAGCTCTTCCCCGTTGGATCATAGACAAACCCATCCCAAATGCAGTCATCGGCCAAACCATTTTTTGAATGTATCGATGAAAAGCAACAAAGGTTCCAATGGTGATCGTTTCTGTCATTACTTGAGGGGAAGCAATATAAAGTAAAATGACACTTCCTGAAGCCACAGCAAATTGCATAACAGGAGAAAATAAGGCGTCAATGCGAGCCACTTGATTGCAGGTGTTTTCAAATGTTTTACTTTCTTTATTAAAAAGTTGAGTGAAACTCTTTTCTTGAGCGAAACTTTTAATGACACGAATCCCTGTAACGATTTCTTGAGCAACAGCAGAAATGTCTGCAAATTTTTCTTGTTGTTTTTTAAAGCCAATATGAATTAAAGTCATGATTTTTCTCATCACAAAAGGGAGAAAGGGCAAAAGAATGAGCGTTTTCCAAGTCCAATCCCAAGACAAATAGATCATGATCGGTAAAGTCATAACTGTAAGAAGGCAGGCATCAAGGAAAATTAAAACTCCAGGCCCAATGGCTCGTTGAAAAGCCTGAACGTCATTAATAATTAAACTCATTAACTGACCTGTGGGATTTTTAGAAAAAAAAGACGGACTCATCTTTGTTAAATGAAAGTAAATTTCGTTACGTAAATCTTCAGCAACAGAATTATGAAATTGTCCCCAAAAAATTCTCCATCCAAATCGACAAAGAGCAACGGAACTGAGTAAGGCGAAAAAAAACAACGTGATTTTAAGAAGTTCTGACATAGGCTGCTTTTGACTGATAGCATCGATACCATAAGCCAAGAGAAGAGGATGGGCAATATCAAGCAAATTGGTAAGAAGCAAAAACACAGAGCCAAGCAAAAAATGCTTTTTTCTACTTTTGATAAAGTAAAAGAATGGATTTGATTTAAGCAAAGAAACTCGAGAACTCGATTCAGAAGGAGAGACTACAATTTCTTTTTTTCTACTCTTCATAACGCGGATTTCATTTCATTTTATTTTATTTCGTTCTCAGCTTGCACACCTCAGTTATTCGACCCCTATCCACTAAAAATCATTGATGAAATCCGAATTTTATTGGCTCAGCTTGATAGCTGATAATCGACAACTTGCTTAGACGAAACATTAATATTGGGTTTAACAAAAAATTTGTTTTAAAAAACAAGATCTTCGATTTAAACGCTATACTATATATATGCGTTCGATATGCCAAGTTTTTATTTGAATTTGAAAAAATTAGCAACAGCTGCCACTAGTTGCAAAATAGTCAAATTTGAGGCGCGCGAGCTCAAATCGAATGAGGCGCACATTAAGTGCGTCGCAGTGAGATTTGAGCGAAGCCAACGAAAAAGTTGGCTGTTTTGCA
>CAYMLA010000048.1:0-8508 GCA_964390785.1 uncultured Bdellovibrionales bacterium
TAAATTGAATAGAGCATGGTATTCCTTTTTCTGTTGTGCCTTCAAAAAGCATCTGAGTGTTAGCATTAGCTAGAGCGGAAACAAAAAAAATTAACACGACTAATGATTTCATTTTTACCCCCATTACGGTGATTGTTATTGTCTAAAATAAATAGTGGCTGTTTTGCGACAGCCACTAAATACTTGTTTTTTATTACTGAACAATAACATAAGGGGCTCTCATTGAAACGACAACAAATTTATTAAACTACAGTATTTTGTAGAAATTTCAAATTTCAAAAAGTTGAGTGTTAAATGGCCATTTGTAGCTGGTTTAATCTTGAATATTGAGAACCCGTCCAAGGCTTTTAAAGCGATCCATCCATTCAGTAGAATAATGCAATTTGAGATTGTTTTTCATTGAATAGTAATGATTTTGAATTTTCCAAAGATCATTTGAAAAACCAATTGTTTTTGAAAATTCTATCGTTTGAATTAAATGGTTTAGGGTGATTAGGTCAACAGAGTTTTTTTTGAAGTTAATCATTAACTTCTCTAGATTCCTTTGAAGAATAAGCTCAAAACCAGCTTTATCTAAATTAAGATTCCATTGATGGCCTTCTTGGAGAAGTGATCTGATTTTTTCATGATCAAGCTCGGAGTGACTTAATTCTTCTCGTAGTTCAGTGTTAACAAAGATTTCAGCTGAACTTTTTAAAACAGAAGGCAGTGGTTGCCCAAGATCGCTGAGATAGACCATAAGAGGATGGTGATTTTCAATGATTTGAGCATGAATACTCGAGAGATCTTCTCGTGTCGATTGTAAAATATGCTCAATGACTTTTCTTTGTTCGTCTTTAAAAAGGGAATTAAGAGAAAAAATGGATTGGCCAAAATGCTTATCAATATTTTTATAAACCTGAGGAATATTTGATTTCTTAAATGGTTCAATACAGTCTTGGCAAAGAGCTATATAATCTTCTTCAGATGAGAATTGTTTTACTCCGGCTGTGATATTATGATCTCCAAGATGGTAAACGAGAAAAATAAAATGGTCTTTATAAAATGTAATGTTTGAAGTTAAAACAGCTTCACTGACAATAAGAGAAGATTTCCCAGATTCATAAGTTTTAAATTTATTGAGCTTTAATCGATAGGCAAAATGTGTTTCAAGGTTAGAAGGCGATTCAATTAAAAGAGAAACGGCATAGTGGGCAGCAATTTTGTATCGATTGGCAATGGCTGGTTTAATTAAAGTGAGATAGATTTCTTTTCCATCTTTGTATTGATCGAGATTGCTTTTTGCTTTTTCTAATTTTTCTACGTATTGGTCTTCTCCATCCCAGTTAAAGTAGTTTCGTGCCAGTTGGAGTGCGCGTGCTGAATATTGTATGCATTGAATAGTTTCAATTCCTGATAATTCACTAAAAAACCATCCACAACTTGTATACATAAGCATGCAATGACGTTGCATTTCTAGCAACTGGAGTGATTTAATGAAGTGTTCATCAAGGGGTTGTTCTATAATGAGATGATTTTTTAAAAAGTGAGTAACATTTTCAGTTTGTCGATTTAAAAGAACAGAGATGTATTCATCGCGTGTTTTCCAAGGATCAGAAAAAAACTTTTGACTTTCTCTTTCATAAAGAGAGAGAAGTTCATTTCTTAAAAAATCAAAAGCATCTCGAAGAGGTTTACGCCAGTCTTGGTTCCAATGACTTTTTCCTCCAGTATGACAGCCACAGTGTTCTTTCCATCGTCCAATTCCATGGGCACAACTCCATGAGGTGTTTTCGTGAATTTCCACCTTGTGAGTGGACGGAATAAGAGAAAGATATTGTGAATAATTTGTTAAATTAACTTCTTTTTTATCATCAATGTAATTTAAGGCATAAGCTAGAGCCATGTCGCCATGACGGTGGTGATGGCCATAAGTTTCTCCATCTGTTGCAACATGAACAAGTTGGGGGTCGCTGTTGTTTGGTAAAAATGCATTAAGGAGTTTGTTAGCAAAATTGTGACCATTTTTTAGTAGTCCCTGAAAAGCAATGGCATTTGAAATTTGACCGTCATAAAAAAACAAATGAATGGAGCGTCCCGAAGGCAATAACAATTCATAAATAAATCTTGGGTCAATGGCATGCCCATTGGTGTCTTTCCATTTTTCCTTTGGGAGAAGTTTTAAATAGCGTTTAGCTTGATAAGGAGATAAAATTGTAAATTTAATGTCATGATCAGCAAGAATCTCTAAAGTTTCTGTGTCAACGGCCGTTTCTGGTAGCCACATTCCTTCAGGGTATCGATTAAATCGCGCTTCAAAATCTCGAATGCCCCAATAAACTTGAGTGATTTTATCTTTTAAGTTTGCAAGAGGCATGATGATGTGATTGTAAGCCTGAGCTAAAGCAGAGCCATGACCATCAAAGTGGATTAAACTTTTTTTATCAGCGTCTAAGATGGCTTGATAAGTATCGGGAGAGTGCTTCATAAGCCAATCGAGCACTGTTGGTCCAAAGTTAAAACTCATTTTTTCATAGTTATTAACAATTTTACTAACACGACCTTCTTGATTAAGAATGCGAGAAACGGTGTTTGGTGCGTAACATTCCTGAGTGATGCGCTCATTCCAATCATGATAGGGATAAGCTGAATCTTGGAGTTCAATTTCTTCAATCCAAGGGTTTTCTCTTGGAGGTTGATAAAAATGTCCATGGATGCAAATGTACTTGTTGCTACTGTTGTTCATTTTTAATCCTCTGCAGGTT
Source organism: uncultured Bdellovibrionales bacterium (assembly GCA_964390785.1). Taxonomy (GTDB): domain Bacteria; phylum Bdellovibrionota; class Bdellovibrionia; order Bdellovibrionales; family CAYMLA01; genus CAYMLA01. Next base: position 2,745 of record CAYMLA010000048.1, read on the forward strand.
TAAAAATCACTCCCGAAAGAGGAGGTATTGTTATACTTATGCTATGACTTTGCCCATGAAATCCTTCAGAAGAGCTTTGAACTTTTCCAAAATTACCAATTCCACCTCCACCATAGCATTGAGCATCACTGTTTAAAATCTCAAGCCAAGTGCCTCCTTGAGGGACTCCAATCTGATAATTATAATGAGGTGTAGGGGTAAAGTTCAAAACAATAACGATGGGAGGATGATTATCTCGCCCATGTCGAGAAAAGATCAGAATACTTTGGTCATGATTTGAGGCATCAATCCACCGAAATCCCTCTGGTTGACAGTCCTGTTGATGAAGTGCTGGGTGAGATTTATAGAGTTGATTAAGGTCAGCAACAAGGCGATGGATTTGTTGATGTCGATCAAAATCCATGAGATGCCAATCAAGAGATTGATTGTAGTTCCATTCATCCCATTGACCAAACTCCAGCCCCATAAATAAAAGTTTTTTTCCGGGAGCAGTAAACATATAAGTAAACAATGCTCTTAAATTAGCAAATTGTTGCCATTCATCTCCAGGCATTTTTCTTAAAAGACTTCCCTTACCGTGAACAACTTCATCATGAGAAAGGGGGAGAGTAAAGTTTTCTGTAAAAGCATAAATATAGCGAAATGTTAAATCGTTTTGATGGTATTTACGGTAAATGGGATCTTTTTTCATGTACTCAAGAGTGTCGTGCATCCATCCCATATCCCATTTTAAACCGAATCCAAGGCCATTGAGATAAGTTGGGCGAGAAACTCCAGTCCAAGCCGTTGATTCTTCTGCAATGGTTTGAACGTCTGGAAAATGAGCATAGATGGCTTCATTGAGTTGTTTAATAAAATGAATTGCGGGTAAATTATCACGTCCACCAAATTCATTGGGAATCCATTCTCCTTCTTTGCGAGAGTAATCGAGATAAAGCATGGAAGCGACAGCATCGACTCGAATTCCATCAATATGATATTTATCTAACCAAAACAGAGCATTTGAAATCAAAAAGCTTCTGACTTCATGGCGGTTATAATTAAAAATAAAGCTTCCCCAATCAGGATGAAAACCTTGTCTTTGGTCGGCATGTTCAAAAAGATGTGTGCCATCAAAAAAGCCTAAACCATATTCATCTGTTGCAAAATGAGAGGGAACCCAATCAAGAATAACGCCAATATTATTTTGGTGAAGAGTGTCGACTAAAGTCATAAAATCTTGTGGAGTTCCGTAACGACTTGATGGAGCATAATAACCAGTTGTTTGGTATCCCCAAGATCCATAAAAAGGGTGTTCCATAATGGGTAAAAACTCAACATGAGTAAACCCTGTTTCGGCCACATAAGTGGCAAGCTTTTGTGCTAATTCTTTATAGGAAAGAGAAGAGGGGGAGCCTTGTTCAAACTTATGAAACCATGAGCCCAAATGAATTTCATAGATTGAAATTGGAGAATGGAGAGAATTATAATTTTGTCGCTTAGACATCCAATTTTTATCATTCCATTTATATTCAAGAGAAGTGGTTACTGAAGCTGATTTTGGTGGAACTTCATGATGAAATCCAAAAGGGTCCATTTTTTCGACTTCATAATTATTGGCATGAGAGGAAATAAAATATTTATAAATGCAGCCTGCAGGAGTATGAGGAATAAAGGTTTCCCAAACTCCAGAATGTCCAAGAGCATACATAGAATTAGAGCCACGATTCCACCCATTAAATTCACCGATAACCGAAACATATTTGGCATTGGGAGCCCAAACGCGAAAAAGCGTGCCGGGTGTGCCATTGATTTCGACTAAGTGCGCACCGAGTTTATTGTATAATTTATAATGGGTGCCTTGATTGAAAAAGTACATATCCTCAGTTGAAAACTGAGTTGCGTCTTTGTTATAAGTCATAACCTCTTCCTTCTAATAGATGAAATAGTCCTTTGATGGGTACTGGTAACCAATCAGGACGATTATTAAGTTCATAATCAATTTCATAAAGCGTTTTTTCTAGCACATAACTGTCTAAAAGCAGATTGATTTCTTTGTCTGTTTTAGGCATAAACGAAGCTCCTTTGACTTCATTTAAATAAGAGTGACAAAAAATAGCGCTTATCCAACGTTCCCAAAAAATAGCCCATTTTGCAAGGTGTGTGTGGTCAGAATGAGTTTTAATTGCTAGTTGGAGTCCAGTTTCCGCTGCATATTGAAAGGAGCGAAGAATTCCTGCAACATCTCGCAATGCAGGGCGTTTGAGTTTTCTTTCGGAAATTGATTTTGAAGGTTCTCCTTCGAAATCAATAATATAAAAGTCAGAACCGGTATAAAGGATTTGACCTAAATGAAAGTCTCCATGAGTGCGAATATTTTTACAATTGATTGATTCAGAAAGTAAAACAGAGTTTTTTGCTAAAAGAGCCCATTCTTTATGAATAATTTTTTTTGCATAAGGAATGATGCTAGGAGGGAGCTTGTCTTTTATTTCTTTTAAATGAGATAGAGTTGAGCGAATTGATGTTCTCAAAGATTGATAAAGCGATCTTTTATCAAAAATTGAAAAACTTTCTCCTGTAAAGTTGGAACCAGAATCTCCTGATGCTAAACAAATATGCATTTGTCCAGTGATTTTTCCAAGTTGCTTAATGGATTCAATATAACCTAAATGATAAGAGGATAATACTTTTGGAAGTTTAAATTTGTTAAGACGATGAATTGTTGGGTAAATCAAAGGGGGTTTTTGAGAGTGCACTTGAGTCAAAAAGTCATCTAATTCATTTAAAGTGTATTCCCAAGCATTTCCTTGATTTGGAATAAATTCAGTCAAAGTTTGAATGGTGAAGGGTTCACTCACACGAGCACGATATTGATGAGCGCCGATAAATCGTGGAACATGTTTGAAGTCAGAGTTTTCAGTTAAAAACTTTGTTGTTTCGACATCAGGATTTTCACCTTCATCAAGTTTTCTAAAGATTTTTAAAATAAACTTATCATCATAGGCGATTGTGGTATTGCTTTGTTCAAGGGAGAGACGTTTCGGTTGAAGTGTGTCTAAAATTTCTAATTCAAGTTCAGTTTGAGTGACTGATCCAGAAAAGCCTCCGTGAATTCCACGTTGCTTTCGATTTGTAAAAAAATAATTTAAGAGCGTTTTTTGATAATCAGGATGAACAGAAAAATCAAAAAGAACCCAAGTTTGATTTGAATCTGAATCTTGAATAAGGCAAATATGTGTTTGTTTCTCATAGTCAAATTCAAAATCTTTTACATTTTGAATGGCCATGGGGATAAAATAAAGATCATTAAATCCTTCATTGTATTTTACAGAAATAAAACTGAGATAGGTTCCTTTATTTAATCCTTTTGCAATTTCTTTAAACTGAACCCGTTTGATTATTTTGGATTTACCAGCATACCATCGACATTTATTTAGAAAATGAGGTAAAATTTCTTCAATGCTATTACGAGTTGCTGTGTTGAAAACATCTTGAATATCTCCATTGAGCGAAATGGTGGGGAGTCCGTCGATTGTTGTATCTATAGTTTGCTCAACTTTCTTAAGCAATAACCAAAAATAACCCCATGGAGAAAGTGTGATTTTATAGGGTCGTTTTGTAATTCGAAGAAAAGGTTGTTGTCCGAAAATTTCTAAGGGGATTTCACCTGCGTAAGAAGAGAGATCAAGTTTTACATATTGGCTATGAGTTGATAAATTTGCAACAACGAGAATTTCTTCATTTTCAAACTTTCGGATAAAAGAAATAACTCTTTTATTGTCACTGTTTAAAAAACGAAGATTTCCTCTGGAAAAAGAGTAATGGCGTCGTCGAAAATACATTAAATCCTTCATCCAATTAAGCAAAGAGCTAGGATTGGATGATTGTAGTTCGGCATTTAATGAAGTGTAATGATAGAGAGGCTCAGTGATGCAAGGTAAATAAAGTTGATGAGGACTGCATTTTGAAAAACCACCATTTCGATCAGGGTTCCACTGCATGGGGGTACGGACTCCATCTCGATCATTCAGGTAAATATTGTCTCCCATACCAATCTCGTCACCATAATAAATAATCGGTGTTCCAGGAAGGGACATCAAAAGAACATTCATGAGTTCAATTTTTCTTTTATTGTTTTCCATTAGAGGAGCAAGTCGTCTTCTAATCCCAAGGTTAAGCCGAGCCCTTTTTTCAATCGCATATGTTCGGTACATATAATCTCGTTCGTGATCAGTAACCATTTCGAGAGTTAATTCATCATGATTTCTTAAAAAAATTCCCCATTGACAGTTTTCGGGTAAATCAGGAGTTTGTTCAAGGATGTCAATAATGGGTTCTCGATCTTCAATTGCACAAGCCATATAGAGTCTTGGCATAAGTGGAAAATGAAAATTCATTTGGCACTCATCACCATTTCCAAAATAGGCAATGGCATCTTCTGGCCATTGATTGGCTTCAGCAAGAAGAAGTTTGTTTTCAAACTTAGAATCAACAAATTTTCTTATTTTTTTTAAAAATTCATGGGTTTCTGGCAAATTCTCACAGTTTGATCCTTCTCTTTCAAAGAGATAAGGGACAGCATCCAATCGTAGGCCATCAACTCCTAATGAAAACCAAAAATCAACAATATCAAACATGGCTTTTTGAACGAGGGGATTGTCAAAGTTTAAATCCGGTTGATGGGAGTAAAAACGGTGCCAATAATAAGCGTTAGCAACAGGATCATAAGTCCAATTTGAAATTTCAAAGTCTTTAAAAATAATTCGTGTTCCTTCATATTTTTCTGGATTCTCACTCCAAACATAGAAGTCCTTATAAGGGTCATCCTTCGATTTTGCGCGTCTTGATTTTTTGAACCATTCGTGTTGATCGGAAGTGTGGTTGAGAACAAGCTCTGTAATCACTCGAATTCCACGAGAATGAGCATCATCTAAAAACTCAATAAAATCATCCAATGTTCCATAAAGGGGATTAACACTGTTGTAGTCTGAAATATCATATCCTTCGTCCTTGAGTGGCGAAGGATAAAAAGGAAGCAGCCAAATTGTATTAACGCCTAAATCTTGAATGTAAGGAAGTTTAGTCTTAAGTCCTTGGAAGTCTCCAATTCCATCATTGTCACTATCACAGAAGCATCGAACGTGAACCTCATAAATGATGGCATCTTTAAACCAAACAGAGTCGCTTGACATGTTTTCCACCAAAGCCTTTGACTTGACCATTTTTTAACCTCAACCTCAATTTTTATATTGTTATGTTATTTTCTTATTTGAAAGACATGAACGGGTAAAACTTGTGGATTTAGTTCAACATAATTTTTTGATCCTTGCCATAAATAAGATTTTTCTGTAATTAAGTCATAAACTTCAAAATGATCATGCCAGTTTAACCCAAGTTCTTCCATGTTTAAATAGACAAAACTACTTTGTGTTTGAAAGGGATCTAAATTGGCAATCACTAAAATAACATTGCTTTTACCGTCAGTTCTTTTGCTAAAGGCTAAGATGCAATCATTTTCAGTGTGATGACTAAATAAGTGATGATTGTACTGGAGGCAAGTGTTATTTTTTCGGAGGGTATTAATTTTTCTGATGAGGTCGAAAAGACTATGGGATTGGTCGAGGTCCCAATTTTGGATTTGATACTTTTCTGAATTTAAATATTCTTCAGATCCTTCTTTTAAAGGAAGTCCGATACATAATTCATAAGTAGGACCATAAATGCCATAATTTGAAGAGAGTGTTGCCGCCAAGATAAGTCGTGTGATAAAGGCTGGGCGTCC
>CAYMLA010000048.1:8518-11021 GCA_964390785.1 uncultured Bdellovibrionales bacterium
TCCTCCTTTTTGCAGGGATTCGTGAAGAATGTCAGGGGTGTTAGGCCAAAAATTAGGACGATAAAATTCTTTTACAGGAGTGTGCATTAGTTCGTGGAGATAGTCGACGAGTTCTGATTTAGAGTTTTTCCAAGTGTAATAAGTGTAAGATTGAGAAAATCCAATTTTTGCAAGATGATACATTGTTTCTGGGCGAGTAAAGGCTTCAGCTAAAAACAAAGTGTCAGGATCAACAACCTTTAACTCATGAATCACCCATTCCCAGAATTTAAAGGATTTTGTATGAGGATTGTCAACTCGAAAAATTTTAACGCCATTTTTAATCCAATACACAAAAATTGATTTTAATTCCAACCAAAGGTTTTCCCAGTCTTCCGATTCAAAATCAAAAGGATAGACATCTTGATATTTTTTAGGTGGGTTTTCGGCATATTGTATGCTGCCATCAGGGCGAATTTTAAACCAATTGGGATGTTCTTTAACATAAGGATGATCTGGAGAGCATTGAAAAGCAATATCAATTGCAGTTTCTAGTCCTAATTGCTTGGCTTCTTTAATGAAAGATTTAAACTCAGCGAGTGTTCCCAATTGAGGGTGGATGGATTTGTGACCTCCTTCAATTGAACCAATAGCCCACGGGCTACCTGGGTCATTTTGATCACAGCTTAGGGTATTGTTTGGTCCCTTTTTAAAGGATTGACCAATGGGGTGGATTGGTGGGAGGTAGATGACGTCAAAGTTCATTTTAGCAACATAAGAAAGATGGGGTATGCACTCTTTAAATGTTCCATGTTCGTAAGGGGTTTTAGAGTATGAGCGAGGAAAAAACTCATACCATGAACTGAAGCGAGCTTTTTCTCTTTCAACACTAACAATAAGATCATGAGAGTATCGAGTTAATCCTGTTTGATCAGGATGGTTAGAGATGAATTCATCAAGCATTGGGCTGAGTAAAATTTCAATTTTTTCAGTCGACGGAACGGATTTGTCTTTAAGAAGTTTCAGTTGTTTTGAAAGATTTTTTTGTTCCAGTTTTGGAGCCAAAGAAAACGATTTTTCTACTAAATTCGTTCCCTCTTCGATTTCAAGAAAAACATCTTGACTGGCTTCAATTTTTTTTAAAAAGCCAATTTTCCATGTTTTAAATCGATCAATCCAGGCTTCAACAGAATAAAGATATAGTCCTTGTTTGCTTACTGTGAATTGTCCGAGCCAGCGGTCATTATGGGTTGGGGTTAAGTCTATTTTTTCCCATTTTTTATCATTTTTATGTTTATAAACAATTTGGCAACGGAGGCTTTCGTGGCTATCGACAATAACAATGGCATTAATGTTGATCGCTTCATTAATTGTGCGTTTGATGGGATAAGCTCCAAATTGGACATGAGGTTCAACTTGAACAACAACGGGACGAACAAGTCCATTCTTTAGATGTTTAGACATAGGGAGAGTCCTTTTCTTATGGTATTAAAATAAGGGTTACAACAAAAAACAATCAATCTGCAACCGATCCTTGTGTTTGAAAAAAAAGAATTTAACAAACGAAAAGCGGGTTTGAAATTTGACTATTTTGCAGTATCCAATAAATTTAAATTTAAATTATAATGATTATTGCAAAAATGGCAATCCTTGAACAAATTAAATAGTGCTTGTTGCGAAATAGATTTAATGGTGCAGATCCGTTGAAGCTATTTTGCAACAGGCACTAAATAGTGGTTGCTGTAAAATAGTCAAATTTTTCATCGGCTTTATCAGGGAGAGATTTTATAAATGTCACGTTTGCTCCAAACGCTTACCTATCTTTAAATAGACAATTGGCTAGTTTTAAAAAAAAATGATATTGCAGCGTCTAATTGCTTGCATAAACAGGTACCTTGCAATAAACAGTAGTTAAGGGAGTTCATTTTGGATACGCAGTTTAAAAAAGGAGTTTTAGAACTTTGTGTTCTTTCGTTGCTTAAACGAAAGGATTGTTATGGCTATGAGATGGTGGAGATCATTTCAGAAAATATAGATATATCTGAAGGGACTGTTTATCCCTTGTTGCGGCGATTAACTAAGGATGGTTATTTTGAGACTTATTTACAAGAATCATCTGGAGGCCCTCCTCGCAAATACTATAAATTAACAGATAAGGGAAAAGTGCGCCAACAAACACTGGAGCAACAGTGGGTTGGATTTATTCAAAAAGTGCAAAGCACCATTAAGTTGGAGGAAGAATGAATCAAAAGGAGTTTTTAGATCAGCTTAAAAAATTTACCGTTAAGTTATCAAAAGAAAGTGAATTTAATTATCATTTTAAGTCAGTATCTGGAAATCTGGCCAATGAATTTCCATTTAGTGCTTTAAACAATATTGATAATGCTCACGGTGGAGCCGTTGGTCATAGCGAGAACCAAGTCAATGTGAAAACAGTTTCAGGAGATTTGAAAATAATAGCACTGTAAGATTAATTCATAGAGCGGACTTCGTCCGCAGCCTACAGATTTCAGTCTTCAGTTCT
>CAYMLA010000049.1:0-10977 GCA_964390785.1 uncultured Bdellovibrionales bacterium
AATCTAATGACAGACTCTCCGTGTAAAAATGTCGAAGGACTTAAGCCGAGCTGTAATAGAGCAATTTTTTTAAAGTTTGGTTGGAAATCCGACAATTTTGTGAGTTCGATAATGGCTCCATGGTACCAATCTTTTACCGTCCTGACCTGTTCTTGGCTTAAGGTTAATTCATTGTCTGCTAATTTTGAACCAGCTAAACGTTTAACTAAAATTTCACGAAAACTATCACTATTAGCATTGACATATTCAACGAGGTTTAAGAAATACTCTTTTTCTTCACTGTTAAAAGGCAATTTTTCAACTAATCGACAGGCGGTTGATTGAGTTAAATTCCTTTTTCCATTTAATAATTGAGAAACAAAAGAATGGCTAGTTCCGACTGATTTAGCAAATGCTCTTAATGAGAGATAGTTGTTTTGTGTAAGCTTTTGTTCAATCTTACTTTTTAAAATATCTCGGTACTTCTGTTTTATTGTTTCCACGGTCTTCCTATGGTTGCAAATTGAATAGAATTTATATAATGCATACTACAGAGCATTACAATTTGTTTGTTACCATAATGGTAACTGGCTGCAACCACCCTGTAAAATTTATAAATAATCAGCATCATTTTTTTGATTTTTTTAAAAATGGGAGAATTAATTAAACTTTAAGTTTTAGATGACTCCTCATTAGAGAAGACGTGGTTTTATAAGTTATTGTTCGAATTTTTCATTGGAGTTTTTGTAATGGAATTAATTAAATTTTTAAGTTTTGTATTGTTTGAGGTGAGTTCTTCAATAAACTCTTCAAGAGTTAGATTAGGATTGTTTCGGTACGCGGAAATTTCGTTGATTATTTTTTGAGGGTTTGCTTTTGGTGCAAAGTGTTTATAGATAAATTGATCCAAACCTTGAAGGACTTGTCCCTTTAGCCGTTTTCCCTGCAAAAATCTAAGAAAGTCCTCATTTATACTGAGTGCATGCATTAAGACGACATAAAATAGTTCATGTTTTTCAATATTATTTGTAGCTAAAAGTTGATTCAATCGAATGAATGCAGAATAAAATCTATAGTGAGTATAGTGAAAGCTAATCATTGTTAATTCTTTTTCTATAGACAATTTTTGTAATTTCATGAATTGGTCTTGCAATTCTTGAGTATGTTCAGAATATCGATAGACATTAAAAAAATAGATTGGGCTAAATATTTTAACATTGTCAACAAGTCCAAGGCCAGAATTTAAAAAAAATGGATCTTTTTCTTTTCCCAGAAGAAGGGCGACTTGAGTGTTTGCACTGACTCCTAAAAACAAAGCTTCTTCACAGTTTGTGTTCAATGTTTGATTTTCACAATAGTCGTACCAGTAAGTCATTGTATGTTCTAGGACTTGTTGATATTGGTTTGATTTAAAGAAATTTTTTAAGGTAAAAAAGGAATAAGTTTTACGCTGCTCTTCCGAGGAGGATCTGATTTTTAACTCCCAATAAAATTGAGCAGCTTGACAGTGCTGATGGTTGATTTCTGCTTGATTTGCTTTTTTTAAGAGGGTTTCGCTTGAATCGCTGTCTAAAAAAAGAAAGTCATGATGAGAGCACTTATTGAATTGAAAGGACTCATTTGCATAGAGTAGAAAAAATTGTGTAAAGAAAATTGAAAGGGTTATAAAAAATTTCATTTAAACTCACTATCTCGTTCTGATGAGTCTTCAATTTTTTCAAGTTCATCGATGGAATCTAATAGAATTCCTAATTGTGCTAACAAAGAGGCTTTTGACATGAGATAGGCATTAACAGTTCTTTGCACTTCAAGATCAATTGTTAAAAGTTGTGATAGTAAATCTAAGAATGTATTAAGTTCATTTGTCATATGGCATTCGATTGTTTCTGTTTGATAACTTTGTAATCCTTTAATAATGGATAGAAGAGCTTGGCTTAGGTCGGCCATCTGACTCCGTATAGATTTAATATTGATGTGGAGCTTTCTAATTTCAGAAAGAGTATTTCTGTGTGTTGTTTCCGAAGAGTATTGTGTTGCTCGTTCAGATAGTTTTGCAGAACTGATTCTGGCAAGATTTCCTCCAGAAAAGGGAAGTGAAATGGTAGGTCCGAAAGAGAACACATCATTTTCCATTTGCTTATTGTGTTGTCTGTTCCACATGACTTCAAATTTGACTCTTGGGCCAAGACTGGCCATTGCTAGGTACCAGCCAGCACGCGAGAGTTTTTCGTTGAGTTCAGCATTCAGCAGGCTAGGAGCTTGAGTTTGAGCGATTGCATAGGATTCTTCAGGAGTTTTAGGATAACTGAACATTTGATCCAAAATATGTAATTGTTTTTCAAGTAAGACATCATAGTTTATTGTGCTTGTATTTGTGTTGGTTGTACTGCGTGCCTCACTCATTATGGTTTGAGCTAAATTGAAGTCAAAAGGTTCATTTGTGAGTCTTTCAAATTCAATTCCTGAAATGATAAGTTGCCCTTCAGAATTGGTTATCTGAGAGGTGACTTGATGTGAAAGGCCACGAATTCGATTGATAAGAACGTTAGAAATTTCATTTTCACAATTTTCGATGAGTGATGAGTAAGCAAGAGAGGCGCTTTTTAAGTTTATTAAATGATTAATGGTCGAAGAGAGGTCTTGTCTTACTTTGATGGCTTCAATGGCAAGTCCCATTTGTACTGATTTGAGAAGGTTTTCTTTCATTTCTTGATTGTACTTGTGCATTCGAAGACGAATTTCTGTTGCAAAACTGTCAAACAGAGTAATTGACCCTTGAATGAGAGTATTTTGAGCTAGACCTGAAGGTAAGTTATATTCATTTTCAGTTACGTCTTGATTGTGATGGGAATGATTAATCATTCCAGAAAAACGATCAAGGTGTGTTGCCAAGGAATCCGTATGAGCTTTTTTAAGTTCAGTTTCAGCAGCCATCACAGATGGGAATTCAGAAATTACTATTCGTATCAATTCTGACATTTTTGGTAGTTTGTCTGTAAAAGGATAAGGATTCGGATTTGAAAATGATTTTTGAAAAAAAGATAATCCAATTAAGGTGAGGACTATAAGCCAATATTTCTTCATAACGAGTGCTCCGTTTCGGTTTGTCTGTAATCATCTGCTATTTTGTTGGCTGTTTTGCAGCAGCCACTATTTAGTTTGTTGAATTTTTTTACTTCTTATGGAAGGGCTTTGCTAGAAAAAGTTTTTCTCTAAATCTCAAAAATTTCTTTTTTCCTTATAAATTTAGAAGGGATATGCAAATTTTTAGAAAATTCTATTGGTAAAATTTTCATAAGTAGTGGCTGATTTGCAGCAGCCACTACTTAGACTTTGGTCTGGATCAGGCTGACGCATTGTTAAATTTAAGAAAATTTGATCATCGAAAGAGAATTGATTATAGTATTAAACTGATGAAGTTTAATTTTAACAGAGTTGCTGGTGTGAAATAAAAAAATGGCTTCACTCTAACAACGATTGGAATTATTCAATGATAGAATTTAATGTTAGTTACAGTGAGTTTAATCATAAGCCTTTGATTTCTATCAAAGGGGGTATTGGGGAATTTTTTGATTCATCAAAGATTGAGTTTGAATTGAGTGATGAGGTATATATTGATTTAAGTGGTATAAACTTTATTAATTCTAAAGGAATTCGTTTTTGGCTTGGTTGGTTGGAACAACTTCGTTCGATCAAGGTTGTTTATTTTGTAAAATGTCCAGTTATATTCGTTAATCAAATGAGTATGATTGTTGGCTTTTTACCTGATAATGGGAAAGTGATTTCTTTCTATGTTCCTTTTTACTCTCCTCAAACAGAAGAGGATAAAGCGGTGTTGTATCGCTTTGGAAAAGAGTTTGGAGATTTTGGTTTAAAGCATCCTGAAGACGTTTTTGATTCTCAAAACAATAGAATGGAAATTGATGTTGTTGAAACGCGCTATTTTAAATTTTTAAATTTCAAATAGAAGCAATCAAATTCTACAAATTAAAACTTTTGTTAACTGGCGGTTTTGTATCAGCCATTATTAAAGGAAAATAAAGATGATTTTTATTCAATATTTGATTGTTTGTATATGGAGTTTTTATTCCATTTTCTTGATTGCTTCCCCTCCGTCTGAAACGCCAATTAATCATCAAGAAATGATTGATGTGAATGAAATTGATCAGCCTCGGCCATGGGTTTCCCCTGATTTTAGTGGGCAGGAATCAGCTTTAGGATACAATGCAGAGACTTTTTCTATTCCTTCTGGTTTAGAAGATCAAGTGTCTTTTTGGTTTGATATTTATACAAAGTATTACACCTATCAGGGAGTTTTGCATGATAGTGAAAACATTAGTTTTGTTTATCGTGTGATTGATTTTTCTTCTATTGAGAACAATTCGAATTTGTCAGATACAATGAAGCAAAAGCAAAAACGGAAAATGTTAAATGAAGCAAAAAAAGAAGTTAAGAATATTCTTTCAGAACTTCATCAGGTTAAAGACCATTCTCAATTAACAGGAGAATCACTGAGAATTTGGAGTTTGTTTGAGAACATGAGCGAAAAAAATAAATTTTCAAAAGCTTCTCAACCTGGACGTTTGAGATTTCAATTGGGTTTAAAAGATCGTATGGAGAAGGCGTTATTTTTTTCAGGACGTTACAAAGAAAAAATGGAGGCTTATTTTCGTTCTCAAAATCTTCCCATTGAGCTTATACGGTTAATCTATGTTGAAAGTTCTTTTAATGTTTTTGCTCGATCAAGAAGAGGAGCAAGTGGATTATGGCAGATTATGCCTCGAACGGCTCGTCGTCATTTAAAAAGAAATTCTTCTGTGGATTATCGTAATCATCCATGGGAATCAACAGTGTTTGCTGCAAAAATGTTAAAGGATAATTATTCAATGTTAAAAGATTGGCCAATAGCCATTACAGGCTATAATTATGGACCTTATGGAATGAAGAATTTTGTACGTCGGTATAATACTAAAAATTTGGTTGAACTTATTCAAAATGCAAAATCGCGTCGTTTTGGGTTTGCTTCTAAAAATTTTTATGCAACATTTTTGGCAGCACTTGAAGCTGAAAAGAGAGCAACTGAGTTTTTTCCTGGCCTTCAATGGGCTACACCATTTAAAACAATTGAAGTTGAATTGCCGAAGAGTTTTTGGTTTAAAGATTTGGTGAAATTATTTGATGGGAATGAACTTAAGGCTGAGACTTATAACCCCCACATCAGTAAGCTTTCACGCGTGAATCGACAAAAAATTTCTGCTGGAGTTAAAGTTTATTTTCCAGAAGAAAATAAGGCAATATGGGATGGGTTTTTAAGTGTTAATGAAGATGAAAAAGTTAAATCCAACCATTCTTTGGCTTCTTTTTCTGATGATGGTGGAATAACTTATACTGTCTCTCAAGGGGATACTTTGATTGGAATTGCTAAAGAATATGGTGTAAGCGTTGATGATCTTATGCTCATTAATGATTTGCAAAGAGCAAATTTTATTCGAGCAGGACAAAAAATAACAATTCCAGTTAAGGATTAAAGGCATTTTGCAGCAGCCAGTAAATAGTGGCTGTTGGAAAAAGAGTTCTCCATCCTAAAAAGAATACCTTAAGGTGACATCGACTACAGACATTGCGCCTCCACGTGGCAGAGAAGGCACCCTAAATGACGCTTCGCTTAAATGTGATGTTTAATTTTTTATACGAAGATAATCCATTGCCAAATCGGATAAATAGAGACTATAACTCATGATTGTTTAACTGTGTGCGACTCAAAATGAGTGCGACAACATCACAACACTCTTTTCATTTTATCAAATTTAACAAATGGAGGTTATTTTTATGCTTTTAAAAAAAATTCTTATTCTTTCTTTTTCTTTCTTTTTTGCTTTAAATCTTTATTCTTCTGAAGATTCTAATTCAATCGATACAAGTTCAGACGCCTTAATAGAAGCCGATTCTGTTGAACCTGACACTTCCATTGAAACAGAAACAAGGGCAAGTATGCCTCAAACAAAGCCTCCCAAGTATAATTTTTCTTATAGTTTTCTCAAATATGATTTCACTGGCGACAATATTGCTAAAACTGATATTTATGGATTTGAAGACATTTCAATGGACTTTCATCTCTTGTCAGGAACTTGGTTTTATTCTAATCAGTGGACTTTTGTTGCTTTAACTTCTTATGGAAAAACTTATACTCAAACTCAATATCCAGTACCAGGTCAAAATCCAGTTGAAACAATAGATCGCACGGAAGGGCTTGGAGATTTAAAACTTTTAGGAACCAGTCCCATTTATGCTGACGGAAAACACTTATTCATGTACACCGTTGGTGTTTCTCTACCTACTGGCACTATTGACGAAAAATTTGATTCTAATAAAAGTCAAAGAGCTGCATATAATATGCAAATGGGATCAGGAACAGTCGATGCATTGGCAGGTTTAACTTATACATACTCATTAAACAAACTCAACTTAGGAACAAACTGGCTAGGAACTGTTCGCACAGGAAGAAACAAGCATGATTATAAACTGGGCGACGAAGTTACTGCTCAATTATGGAGTAAATATCAAGTGAATTCTTGGCTCAATGCTGGTATTCAATTCAATTATAAAGACCGAGGCCCAGTTGATGGCTATGATGAAAGCTACGAAATCGCTAAAGCCACTGCTCCAGAAAATTACTGGTATTACCATTCCAATCAAATCAATTGGGACGGTCAAGCTGTGGTTAAATTTACTTCACCTCCCTTTTGGGGAAGTACTCTTGCTTCTTTAGAGGGCGGAGTTCCTTTTTGGCAAGGAATGAAAAATCGTGATGATCTCCTGATCAACACCAACTTTTGGCTTAACACTTCTGTGAGTACAACGTTTTAATAAACTTAATAATCGTTATAAAACAAAAATAGTGGCTATTGAGTGGCTGTTTTGCAACAGCCACTATTGAATAAACGACCATTTATCAGTAGCCACTTCCTTATTTCACAGTGGCCATTATCTAGTGGCTGTTTTGTAACAGCCCTTAGACAAGTCAAATTAATGACTCACACTCTGCCCCATAGATTCGTTAAAATTAATTTAATGAATAATCTAAAATTCACTTTAATCATTTTACAACAAGACTCAATAGCAAATTGTTCCAATGAACCCATTCCTATGGAGTAATGCATGAAGCAAACGTCTATTATTGTTTTAATTCTATTATTTTTTTTCACTCTCATCATAATGAGTTGTGGTGATAATGTGTTTAAAGAAATGTCAAGTAAAGACACGGATGAGGCTTATTTTTATGATGCCAAATTGCTTATGGATGATCAAAACTACCTCAATGCCATTGAAAAAATTGAAAGCACATCGGATCAGTTTCGCACAAAAACACGTGTTAGAAAAAGATATGCCAGCGCATTAGCTGGATATTGTAGTTTAGAATTTATTACCTTTCTCAGCACGCTGACTGAAGCCAATCCAAGCAATCTTTTCACCTTTGTTATGTCGGCCTTTCAACAAAAAATCACACGCAGCTCTTATTGCACTTTATCCGAAACTCAAGTTAATGCGGTCATAACAGCAGAACCCAATAACACAAATCATAAACTTTTTTTAACACTCCTTAGCCTTGTTAAAATGGGAGCTCTTTTACACGAAAATGCTGATACGGACGGAGAAAACAATTTAGGAGACGGATCAACCGATGATACTTTTTCAGTCTGTGACAGTTCCTCTTTTAGTGACGAACAACTCAATGAATTTATAACGGGATTTTCAAATTTTTTAACTTATTCATCAACTCTCTCAGACAGTGGAGCTGATAATATTACTCCAGACGAAATCGTTAATAATTGTACCATTGATACCAGCACTTTTGAAGGACTTCCCGAAGAATATCATGTAATAATTAGCCCTTGTGGAAAAGCAGACAGCACCTTAATTACAGATGAAGATCGCTATCTTTTTCGTGCTCTTTTAGATAGCCTAAGCATAGGGATTGGTAGTTGTGATGATTCTGGAAATTTTGGAATTGCAGAATGCTGTCCTGCTCTTAGACTTACTGTGTTGGGATTTTAATTATGATTTTATGCAAGCTTTTTTTCATTTTTTGTTTGTTTAATCTTTCTTTATTCTATCTTCCCGCAAATGGAGCTGAACTTACAGAGATGCACACGTCAGTGAGAGCACTCGGAATGGGTAATGCCTATTCTGCTGTTGTCTCGGACGCAGATGCTTTATTTTATAACCCTGCAGCACTTTCAAAAATCAGTGGATATAATTTTCGTTTTTTAGATTTGCAAATTGGTTTGAACGGTCTTGAGGCCTACGATAATGCCATAAAAGCCTCTGAGGCGGAAGGCATTGAAGGTTTCAATGAACTCTATGGAACAAAAATCTGGGGAGGACTTGGAGCAAAATCGGCAATATTTGTCCCCAACTTTGCTCTTGCTCTTTATGACTCGGGTCTTGTTTCTGCTGAGCTTAACGACCCCGCTTATCCCAGTCTTACAACTGATTTTATCAATGACTACGGCATTGCGATTGGATTAAGTTTTGGGATGGGAGAACTCTGGTCAATGGGATTTGTTGCAAAACGAATCACTCGAACGGGACAAAGCATTCCCATTGAACCTGGGATTCTTATTGATGGTGGAGGCGATTTGGCTTCAGAATTTGAAAACACAGGCATTGGATATGGACTTGATTTTGGAACCCAAATTACTCTTCCTGCCCCTGTCAAGCCAACCTTCACTTTTGTATGGAAAAACGTTGGTCACACGTCTTTTCAAGCCACTGGAGTACACTCTGCGCCACCAAAAATGAGAGACGAAATGCTTCTTGGATTTGCAGCAGACATCGATCTATTTTTTGCAACATTAACCCCTTCAATCGACTACAAGCACATCACTCAATACGATGAACCCATTGGAAAAAAACTTCATCTTGGAGCAGAGCTTTCTCTTCCTCTTGTTAGAGTTCGTGGTGGTTTTCATCAAGGGTATTACACTCTCGGATTGGGCATTGATTTTTGGCTTATCCGTTTTGACATCGCTTCTTATGGTGTTGAAAAAGGGATTTATCCAGGCCAAGATGAAGATCGACGATTTGCTGCTCAATTAACCATTGAATTGGGGTTTGACCCGATGTCATTTAATTTTCTTGGACAAGGTTCGGGGGGCGGCACAAGAGGACGTTTAAAGCAAAGACGATAAAAGAGATGCTTTGACTCCGCTTTCATAATTAGGCAATCTAATGGATATGCTTAAAACGCTTGAATTCTTGACTGAAAATCAAAAAATCAATTTCTTTGATCAAATTGATTGGACTCAAAATGGACTTATTGTTTCGTCACTTGAAGCCAAAAAAACCATTCGTCGTCGATTATTAAAAAAAAACCTCCTTCTTCCTTCTTTAAATTTTTTAAGAGCAAAAGAGCTATGGCGTTTTCTCATTGAAAAAAAGTACCCCACATTCACTCTTGTTCCTCAATTTGTCATAGAAACTCTTATTGAAAAGTGGCTCCAAACTCAATCCATTAAAATGGAACACTCAAAAGCCTCCATTCAGCACTGTCTCATTTCTTATATTGACCAGTTTATTCCGGTTCTTGCTCACCCGAACGGACCAGAGTTGATTTTGTCTTGGTTAGAACAAAATAAAATTGAAAACCTCAAATGGAATCATTTGTTTAATGAATCCCTTTCAGCATGGCATTATCTTTTGAAAGAAAAAATTCTATCAGAAAATTGGGGACCTGGAATTTTAGTCAATGAAGCTCCTTCATCGCTAGACTGGAAGACGCCCTTAGTTATTGATTTAGGAGGAGACACGAACTCCATTGAAGTAGAGATTTTTAAAAACCTCTCTAAAATCGTTGATGTCACTTTCATTTTACCTCCTCAAGAGCTTCGTCAATCTTATTCGTTACTCTTTAAATCTTATGAAATTTTAGATCATAAAACACCTCACGTTTTCAATTCTTCAAAACAAAATCATTTCCCAAGAAAAGAAAAAGTCTTTCGCTTTACAAGTCCTCTTGCAGAAGTGCAAAACTTAACCGCACAAATCAGAACATGGATAGAAAAAGACAATGTCTCCCCTCACAACATTGTGATCACTTCCCCTCAAATTGAAGATTACTGGACGATCATTAGACATTATTTTGATTGCGAAGGCATTGCCTATCAAAAGCCAAGTCAAGCTCCCCTTAGCACCTTTAAATCAATCAATACATGGTTAAATAAACTCATTCTCTTAAGCGCGGAACCTGATTACTATTGTTTAGAAAACCATCTCTTCTCCACAACACAGCCCAAAATAAGTTATTCTTATTTTTCAAAAAACTATAAAAATCTTTGTGAACAATCTGATCTTGAAAAATCATCTGAATTAAAATCCCAACTTTTTTCAGAGCGTCCCAAACCTCTGATGACTAATCTTGAATTTGCTCATTGGTCTTTATCTCAATTTGAAGACTCTTTAAAATCAGAAGAAATCATTCAAATTTTAGCTGATCTTCTCGAAAAAACACCTGAATCCATTACTCTATCGCCTTATTCTTGGATCAAGCTTTTGGAAAAAAGCTGCATTCAAACAGAAAAAACCCAACTCAAAGCAAGCCCTTCAGGTGTTCTTTGCTTGCCACTGATGTCTTGCACTTATTTGAATGCCTCTCATCTTTGCATTTTAGGGCTCACCGATCCTGCGCTGAGAAAAAAAGAAAAAACGGCTTTATCCCTTCATTCAATTTTAAGCATTCAATCTCAAACGGGTTTTAGTTTGTCTTATGCGGATAATAAACTATTTGAATTTCAACTTCACTGGTTAAGTCAACAACCATGGTCTTGTGTTCACTACTCCTGTCCCAGTTCAAATCACTCTGGAGAAACAGAGTCACCCAGTTTATTTTGGCTCAAAAAGGCCTCTGATTTAAACGTGCCACACGATAAAATCACCCTTGCTTCCTCTACACGTTGGTCAAGCATTCAAAAAAATGAAGCTCCATTTGTTGTCTCTCCT
>CAYMLA010000050.1:0-10850 GCA_964390785.1 uncultured Bdellovibrionales bacterium
GATATTGGATCGATCTTGTAAACGCAGAACGATTCGTTCTCCAAAAGTGGTTGGCACAGTGCTCAATCGAATATCAATGTCTTTTCCGCCCGCTTTGAGTGGAATTCGTCCGCCTTGAGGAAGTCTTTTTTCTGCAATGTTAAGATTTCCCATCACTTTAATCCGAGAAACAATGGCATTTTGTAGTTTCTTATGAGGGCGGTAGATATCAAACAAGATTCCATCAATACGGAATCGAATAACCATGTCTTTTTCATAGGGTTCAATATGAATGTCAGAGGCTTTTTCTTTGACTGCTCGGTATAAAAGAGTGTTGACCAGTTTAATCACAGGGGCTTCATCGTCTGGAGACTCAAGAAGGTCAATAATGGGTTCGTCGAGATCAAAATCTTCTTGTTCAATGTCTTCAAGTCCTTCTAATTCAGTTGAGCTTTTTTCATAGACACGATTGATGGCATCAAGAAGCTTAATGCTTGTGGTGACCATTATTTTTATGGGCTTACCAAAAATGACGCGCAAATCATCTGAAGCAGAAAACTTAATAGGGTTTGTGGTTAAGACAACAATATGACTTTTTTCATCTTTAAAAGGGAGAATTTCATGAGTTTTAGCATAGGAGATAGAGATATCTCGAATTAAATCGACAGGAATATCATTAACGGGAATGTCTTGTATGAGATCAATATTCATGATTTCAGCAAGGTCTTTTAACAATCCTTCAATTGAAGTGTGTTCTTTTCGGGAAAGATAATCTTCAATGCTTTTGTTTGTCATGCCAGCGGGTGATTTTAAAATCTCACGCACTTGCTGTTCTGTTAATCCCGTCCCTTTTGTTAAAAGGGATTGGATATTTGCCTCTAAAGCCAAGTCAAGCTCCTCACTTTATTGCATCTCCTCAAGAGTTTGGATGTCTTCATCTTCAAAAAAATCATCGTCAATATTGTTTTCTGCAGGGGAATTAAAATCGTTTTTGTTTTTGAGTGGATTAAGTTCAAGTTGATCGGATTTAATATTTTTAGCCATTTGATCCACTTTTGCTCCATGTGAATCGATGCCTCCTGCTGATTTAATAAAATCAATTCGTTCGGTTAATTTTTTGGTTAAAAGTTTTTTCTGTTCAGATTTGGTTCGAATAATTGTTGGAGTCAAGAAAACCAAAAGATTAGATTTTGTTACCACAGTTCTTTTGGATTTAAAGAGCCATCCTAATATGGGAATGTCGCCGAGAATGGGAACCTTGGTGATATTTTCAAGTTGTTGATCTGAAATCAGTCCGCCTAAAACAATGGTGTCTCCGTCATTGACAACAACGCTGGTTTCTAAATTTCGTGTTGTTAAAATAATAGAGCTATTTCTAAGGTCTTGGGCTTGAGGAACTTTTGATGAGGGTTGTTTAATTTTTTGATCAATTTGTAGTTTTATGGAGTCAGAGTCTGGACTGATAAAGGGCTTTATTTTTAATTTGATTGTGGCATCTTCCATTGTTACCGATTGTGTTTGGCCGGCGGCTGTAGAAGAGGTGGTTGTACTTGTTGGGACTCTTTCACCAACTTCAATTGTTCCTTCTTCATTGTCTAAAACGGTGATTTGGGGTGTGGAGAGGATATTGGTTCGAGAGTGCTCTTTAATCATTGTTAAAAAACCTAAAAGTGAAGGGACTTCAATTTCGCCCCCTTGACCAAAATTGATTTTTACTTTGTTTTTTGGATCTCCAAAAGGAAGAATGAGTCCTTTTCCGCCGACAGGATTAAGAAGACTTTGGAGTTCTAGCCCGCCATTAAAGCCACCTTTGATGTAGCCGTTGCTATTAGGATCGTATTGGTAATAGCCAATTCTCCAGTCATTAGAATCTTCAACGCCAAGCTCTAAGATAATGGCTTCGACATAGACTTGATCGCGTGCAATATCGATTTTTTTAAGCAAATTTAAAACGATTTCATAGTCCGATTTATTGGCAGTGATGATTAAGCTATTGGTGTCTTCATCAGCAGTGATGTTGACATCTCCTCCAAAAATCGGTTGAGATTTTTGAGGGGGGGCATTTCTTCCACTTGGAGCACTTGATGAACCGGAATCTTTTGCAATTCCTGAAAAAATTTGAGAAATTTTAGAGGCCTCTCCATGTTTGACATAATAAACATAAGGGCCTCCAGCTTCTTCAGCGCTGAGAGGGAAATCCAATTGAGCAATGAGTTTTTTTATTTTTTCTATTCCGGCAGCATTCCCGGCAATAATGAGTGAGTTGGTTCGTTCATCAGGTATAACATTATAATAAGCCACTGAGTTTCCTTGTGAAGAGGAGAAGCGTCTTGAAAAACGAGAGGTTCTTCTTGTCGGTCGTCCTCTTGTTTGTTGTTTGCCTTGTTCTAAAATGGCTTCGATCAGTTCAGCAATGCTTTTTGCAGCCGCATGCTGAATTCGAACAACTTCTAATTTGTCTTCAAATCCAGGGAGATCAAGTCGAGAAATAATTTTAACAATTCGTTCCACATTGCTTCCATAATCAGAAATAATGAGTGAGTTTGTCGATTCGTAAGGCATGATATCGCCTTCTGAGGAGCGAAGTTGCCCAAGATCTTTGGTAACATCAGCGGCAGATATGTGTTTGAGTTGAACAATTCGTGTGATCATTTGATCCGAATTAGGAAAATATTCGCCATAATAAGTTTCAATGTTGTCTTTTTGAGCTTGTCTGGCTTGACGTATTTTTAAAAATTCTCCAGAGGGCACAATGGTTAATTTATTAATGGCTAAAGCCGATAAAAAAGCCTTATAAGCCTCGGCAACTGTAATTCTAGACGGGGCAATGATTGTGATTTTTCCATTAACACTGGGGTCAACAATAAAGTTTTTTCCTGTTAATTCACCGATGGCTTTGATAACGTCTCTGATGTCGGCATCGGGATAGTCAAAACTTTCAATCATTTCAGGAAAATTTTCGTCAGTGATATCTTCAGGGCCTGCGGTAGAAAATTTCTGTTTTTGTTCAGGGCTAAGAATGTCAGTATGCGGGGCCCCATTGGCTTGTTCACCCGCGTTTTGTCCAGGACTAAGAATGTCAACTCTTGGATTAAAGCGATTTTGAGCCATTGAATAAAGACTGAAATTAAATAGTGTCAATAATAAAATCCATTTCATTTGTTAACCCTCTTTTTCGTTTTACCATCCTAGTCGTTCACAAAATTTATCAAACGACTAGGCAAAAAACTTATTCCGTAATTGTGTAATTAAATGTTTCAACATCTGAACCTCTTTTAACATCTAAGCTAATTGAATTGGCATTTCCTTTTAAAGTTTGATACAGTTGCATGGCTTGAGTTGCTGTTGTTACAGGTCGGCCATCGACTCCCATAATAATATCCATTTTTTGAAGTCCGAGTTGAGAAAAAATGCTATCGTCATCCATGTCAATAATACGAAATCCTTCAATGTCTCCGGTGTTTGGATTTCGATAGGGAAGAGCTCGTGCTTGTCTCAGTAGGGATGGCAAATCATTTGTAAGACGATTGATATCGGATTTTTTAATTTGAAATTGGTTTGTTCCCATTTTTTTAACCACCGCATTTGGATCTTGGGGAGTGGTTGAAGTGCTTTTTCCAAAACGAATCAATTGATCAAGTTTGATTTCAATGTATTCTAGTCGATTGGTGCTATTGGCTAAAAAAATAGCTTTTTTTCTTTCCACTTTTTTAAGTGTGCCTAAGCCCTCAAGGTCTTCTTCAGGAACAAAAGGTTTAATAATATTTTTTCCCTTGATTTCAATTGTAGCAACAGAGCGGTTAGGATTTGAATGAACGATAGTTCCAAGCAAGGCCAATGGAAGCTGAGAAGGAACAGGAATGTTGTCAGATGGTTTTCCCCCTTCATCAGTAAGAGGTTCTGGGATGAGACCATCAGAATCAAATATGTTTCTTGCAATAATGGATTGATAAAAATCACTGGATCGTTTGATTGTTTTTAAAGGTTGAGCCGGTTGAGCCATTGGTGGTTTATTAGGAAGGAAATATTGCCTAACATAAAGGGTGGAAACATCAGCTACAGCATAAGCAATAAGTATTGTAAAGAAATGTCCATACCATTTTTCTAGTGGAGGGCGATTGCCTTTTTTATCGGGTGTGAATAAAGATTTAAATGGTATTTTAATCATAGTTTCAACGCAGCAACGCAGCATTTCCTTTGCTTGAAGAATTTCAAAAATTAATAAAAGAGACTCATCAATATTGTATCAAAAACGATTTTTTCTTGTATCAATTTTTAGAACGCGAATGTAACCAACATGCTACAAAATGAGGTGTGAAGTTTTTATATTTTTTTTAATGTGAGTGGAGATCTTCATTAACAATACTTATTATTTGATTGTTTTTTGCTTTTCAATAGAAAACAGTAAAATTTAAGTTACTGAAATAATTGAAAAAATATTAAAACAAAAAACATTTAACAATGGAGCAATTTTGCGACAATAAGATTTCCTTATGTTAAGCTTCAAGTTGAAAAAACAAAAAACCAAGTAAAAATTATAATAACGCTTGTAATCAATTACAAAATTAAGAAATAAATACAGGCCTTTTTGACAGTTTTTTTTAAAAAAAAAAGGAGTTTTGACGAAAGACTTCCTGAAGTGATATTTCTCATTGTGTCAAATAGATCGCCTTAGGTCTAGAAAAGATAGGGGAAAAAATTTTAATGAGGGTTACAAACGGTTTTTTTAACACAAGGGAGAAAATATGACAGGGGTTATCTTTGCATTTAGAAATGTATTATTTGAACAAAGTTATCGTTCGGCAGTTTTAAGGATTCCAGAAGTCACCACTAAACTCAGAGAAGCACAAGAATTTGTTGATTCAATTTTTAAAGAACAAAGTTTGGATTTGGTGAGTTTTGTAGCAAGTGAGGATGAATATTTTTTCAACTATTCGAGGTATCGAGATCTGACGATCACCCTTGTTCAGGTGGGTTTATTTGAGCGCTATTTAAAAACTTCTGGATATCCTCAGTTTTTGATTGGTGGACAATCCATGTTATCTCCCATTCACCTTATTTCCGGAGATTATGACTTAGAAAAGACAGTTAAAATTGCTTATTCAAGTGAGTATAATAATAATGAGGTTGTTTTCCTTTCACAGGATAGAGAAGAACAATTGGTCTCAGGGCGTTCACGTTTTCTTTCTTACGAAGCTTTTTATGTTAAAAAAGAAATTTCAGTTGGAAAAAATTTAAAAAACACAAAGTATACATTTAATGACATTGGAATTTGTGAAATGAAATTAGATTCTGTTTTTCGTCGACTTTTAGAGGAACAAGGTTTGAATCAATATGTTCTTATTGGGCCAGGAGCAACAGACTTAAATTATCAGTGGCGTCAAGATTTGATTTTTTCAGATATTGAAGTCATTGACTCCATTGATGTTGATCCAATGTTGGGTTGGTTTTGGACTTTTATTAAAGAAATGTCTGAGATGCAGTGTGCTTAGGAGATGAATTTTTCGTCTTTAATTGCATAAATAAAATTAACATAGCGAGCAAGTACGAAAAGATAATCACTCAAACGATTAGAATAAATAATAATGCTTTGATAGATTTTATTGTTTAGGTGATGGTGAAGTTCTATAATTTTTCTTTCTGAGCGACGTCCAATTGTTCGAGCAATATGAAGATGGCAAGAGAGCTTGTGCCCACCAGGAATAATGAAATTTTTAAGTATTGGTAAGTGAGTTGTCATTTCATCGATTTGTTTTTCTAGTGATAAAACAGAGTTTAAATTCAATTGAGGAAGTGTTTTTATGAGATCTTCCTTATCGCAAGCTAAATGACTACCAATAACAAAAAGCTCATTTTGTATTTCTAAAAGAGTTTCGATGCACTTAACCTTGGAGTGTTTCCATATGGAGGGATTAAGATTGGATTCTTCTTTAAGCATGCTTAAGATAAGTCCAAGATAACTATTTAACTCATCAATTTGCCCATAGGCTTCAAGGCGAGGATGAGACTTTAAGACAGAGGTTCCGGTTAGAAGTTGAGAAAATCCGTTATCGCCTTTTTTAGTGTATATTTTTGGCATAAAAAAAGATTAGCGTAGTTTTAAATCGGAGTCGAGAGTTTTACTTGCATAAATAATAATTTTTTTTTACTCTTTTAATTCGCTGTTGTTTCAAAAAAAGGAACGTCACATGTTGTTAAACAACAATCACTATTTTAGTTCGTGGCTGTTGCAAAACAGCCAACGAAAAAGTTGGTTGTTTTGCAACAGCCACGAATTCTGTTTGAGGAAAGGGATGTGATCTGTGAAGCCTATTTTTTTTACGATACCTCACTCTGGAGAGTCAGTTCCTGCTGAGGCTTTTTGGTTAAAAGGACTTGAAGAAAGAATTTTGATGTGTGATGTTGATCGTTTTGTCGATCAACTTTATTGTCCAATTTTGAAAAAAAAGGGTTTTCATTTTATTTCATCACCATGGCATCGTTATTCTGGAGACTTAAATCGTTTTCCAGAGGATGTGGATCAGGATTCCGTTATTGATTCTAAGGAAAAATCGGGAACTCATCCTAAAGGATTTTTATGGGTTTTTACGACTCAAGGAACTCGTTTAATAGAACAGCCTATTTCTGAATTAATACATAAACAATTGGTTGAAAAATATTATCTGCCTTTTCACAAGAGTGTTGATGATCAGTTTAAGGTTTTTAGAGATAAAAAAGAAAAAAATAGTTTTCATCTTGATTTGCATAGCATGCCTTCTATTGGCACACGATTTCATAATGATCCAGGGCAGACAAGAGCTGAAATTGTCGTAAGCGATGTGAAAGGACAAAGTTCAGAGGCTTTTTTTAAAGATCTTGTCATTCAGGCTTATGAAAAAGCAGGTTTTGAAGTGGCTTATAATTGGCCTTATTATGGGGGGCGTGTTATTCAAAGGTATGGTAAACCCCAAAATGGGATTCACTCGATACAAGTAGAAATGAGTCGAGCGATCTATATGGATGAGGTGAGTAAACAAAAAAAATCACATGAATTTGAGCTTGTTCAAAAAAAGCTATCAGTGGCTCTTGATTTTATTTACGAGAATCTTTAAATCCCATTAACCTTTGAGGGGGAATAAATTGAATCGATTGTTTTCTTTTTTTTCTTCCCTTCAGTTTTCTATCGTAATTTTTATTTCTTTAATTATTTTGTTATCAATTGGAACATTTATTGAATCAACTTATTCCGCACGATTTGCTTCAAAATTAGTTTATCAGTCAATTTGGATGCATTTTATTTGTGCACTTCTTGTTATTAATCTAACTATGGCTATGTTCATAAGATGGCCTTGGAAAAAACAGCATGTTCCATTTTTATTTGCTCATATAGGGATTATTGTTTTGGTGTTTGGAGCTTTTTTGACTTCTTATAAGGGGTTTGATGGAGTTATAAAAATTAAAATTGGAGACAGAGCACAAAGGGTGACTCTGCCTGAAGCTGAGATAAAGATTTTTAGTGCGTATGATGGTGTTAATTATACAACTTTATTTAACAAGACAGTTGATTTTATTTTAAATCCAATAAGGCCAGATTCTCCAGTAAAAATTCTTTTTGGAGATGATCATATTGAATTGGTTGAATTTTTGCCGTTAAAAGGCAGCGTTGAGGCGTTAAAAGTTCGATTTGATCAAAAAGAATACTGGATGCCTTTAAATTCAATGCTTAAATTTTTTAAAGATCAATGGATTTATATTTTTACTTATGGCAATAAGCGTTTTGATTTGGGATTTGATTTGACGCTTGATGATTTTATAATCGAAAGATACCCTGGCGTTCAAAAGGCTAAGTCTTATAAGAGTATAGTGCAATTGCCAGATCATAAAAAAGTCATTCTATCAATGAATGATCCTTTAAAAATTCAAGGATTTACATTTTATCAATCGAGTTTTGAAGAAGATGATAATGGAAAACCTGTGGCTTCTATTTTATCGGTTAACTATGATCCTGGAAGAGTGGCTAAGTATTTTGGTTCTATCTTGATTGCTATTGGTCTTATTCTTTTGATTTTTAAAAAAAAGTTTTTTTCACCAAAAAGAGTACATTAAAATGAAGATGAAATTTTTTGCTGTTTTCTTTTTTTTATTGATTGTAGCGCGTGTTGTTTGTGCTCAAGATTTTTCGGCTCTTGATAGAATTCCTGTTTTGGATGGCGGGCGTGTTAAGCCATTTCAAACCTATTCTCGCGAAGTTTTATTATTTATTTATGGTAAACCATCTTTTCAAAATCGTTCAGCTTCAGCCGTTTTATTAACTTGGATGGCTCAGCCTCAAATTTGGAATGACATTCAGTTTGTTCGTGTCGTGCGACAGGATTTAAAAAAAGTCATTGGCCTTTCATTAAAAACTCAGTATTTTTCGCCTAAAGAGCTTTTTGATAACAAAGTGTTGCAAAATTTTTTTGATGAGCTAGATTCAAAGAAATCGGCTGATCTTGAATTAGATCCCTTAATGAAATCTTTAGACGATTTGCGGAGTCAATTGGCTTTATTTCAGTTTATTGCTTATCATCAAGGCGTTTTATTGTTTCGATCTAATGGGGATTGGGTGTCTTTAAGGCAAGCAAGTCAAAAATCACAAAATGCATTTTCTCAGGTCATTAAAGCTTTTTTATCTGAGCTTTCAGATCCATCCATTAAACAGAATTTGGATCAGGCGGTTGATAAATTTATTTCTGAAACTCATTCAGGCCAACGAGATTTGGATTCATTACGAATTCGTGCAGAAATTCATTATAATCAGTGGCAACCCTTTCGCATTGCTTGGATTTTATATCTGATTTCTGTGATTTGTTTTTTTATTTTTTTTATTTTTAACCGATTACTTTTTTTTCAATTGAGTTTTGGAGTTCTTTTGATCGGTTGGTTTTTTCACACGTATGGTTTTATCTTGCGTGTGTATTTAACTCAACGTGCGCCTGTTACGAATATGTATGAATCGGTGCTGTGGGTGTCATGGGGAGTGATTTTGTTTTCGCTATGGTTAAAATATTCAACGAAACAACGTTATTTTTTATCTGTTGGTGCTGTTACGGGATTGATAAGTCTTATAGTGGCTGATCATATGTCGAAAATTTTTGACCCCTCTTTACAGCCTCTAGAGGCTGTTTTAAGAAATAATTTTTGGTTAACTCTGCATGTTTTAACAATTACATTTAGTTATTCGACATTTCTTTTGGCGGCAGTTATTGGAAATTATTCTTTATATTTGTCTATGCGTGATGAACGTTTGCATGAAAATAAAATAAAGCAATTAACGTCTGGAATTTATCGTTGTCTTCAGGTGGGTGTTTTTTTATTGTCTTTTGGGATTCTTACGGGCGGAATTTGGGCTGATTATTCTTGGGGCCGTTTTTGGGGATGGGATCCAAAAGAAACGTGGTCATTAATCGCTTTACTCGGTTATATCGCTCTTTTGCATGCACGGTTGATCGGTTGGGTTCATTCATTTGGAATGGCTGTTGGTTCTATTTTGAGCTTTGTTCTTGTTCTTATTGCATGGATTGGAGTTAATATTCTAGTTCCATCGAGTCTACACAGTTATGGGTTTTCATCAGGAGAAGTGGGTGGAATCATTTTTGTTGTTGTGCTTAATCTTACTTTCGTTGTCTTTGTTTGTTTTTCAAGAAAAAAACGAATTTAGTTATGAACAAGACACAGTCCTTATTTTAAATCAATCACTCATAATACTGACAATTTTCTTCTGAAACAAGAGTGGAATTTAAAATAGTTCCTGTTTCAAGAGAAAAACAGACTTTTTGACACTGATTAGAAAAATGATGAAACTCACAATTTTCAAAATCACTGTCGGGTATGGAAACAATTGGTTCACATTCTTTTTGCAATTGAACGATTGCTTTTTCACCTAATCCAAGTTGCGCTTCAAGAAAAAGAGTTTCATGACAGTCAAATTTGAGTTCAGATGAAGTTGTTACAATAAAAGTGCTGTCCATACAAACAGAAAAACCATTGTCTAAAAGAAGTTTGTCGTTATTATAAAGTGACCAACGAAGAGTAGCTCTGTTTTGATGTTCAGAGCAAATGCCATCTATTGAGAATTGATCAGTTTCAAAATGAAATTGCAGTTTGTCTTCAAAAAATAATAACTTTGTGTGCAAGTTGACATCGTCAATGACAGTTGCAAGCCCCGTGTCTTCAGTTTCAGAAGGAAGTTCGTTTTGAAAACCAGTATTAAGATCTACTTGTGAACAGTTTTGATAATTAAACAAAACGAGAGCGCCAAAAACACCAAAAACAAGGATAAATATTTTTTTTCTAATAAACATAAGCCCCCCCTATACGTCAGAATACGTTAGGACTTTTTATTAACAGTGTTCATCAATCACTATTGATAGTATATCATAGCTTGTTTCATTTTATAGAGTGAATAAATTAAATTGGAAAAAATAGTTTGTTCTATTCAACGAGTGAAATCGAATGGTTTAAATTTTGATTGTAATTCTAATTGATTAGAAAATGTTAAAACAAATTGTGTGTTATTTTATACGAATCAAATTGAGATGGTTGACAAACGGGTGAGCAGCTTTTTTTTTCTTTTTATCCTCTCAATATTATCATCATTGATGAGTTTTTGATTGAGTTCACTGATGCAATCTGAAATTTTGAGATCTTCCTTTTTATTTTTACAAATTGTTAGATATTTTATGCAGTCTTGAAAATCAGTTTCAGATAATCTTGATGATTTTAATTTTAGATAGAGATAGAAATTGGGTCTATAGATGATGACTCTTTCTGACTTTTCAACAACGATGATATTATTTTTTAGATCTTTGATTTTACTTATAAAAAAAGCGGTTCCCGAATTGATTGCTTCT
>CAYMLA010000051.1:0-7986 GCA_964390785.1 uncultured Bdellovibrionales bacterium
ACAATATTTTATCAGAAAATTTAAAAAAATCTCTCCAGCAACTTTTAAACAAACCAGCAACACAACCCACATTGAGTCAGATCAATAAAAACATTCAAGAGCATCTCATTCAAAATAAATACTTCGCAGCTAAAATAAATTTATTAGCTGTTGATTATTCTAAAAATCAACTTGAAGCAACTGTTCGATTTTCAATCGCAAATCCCTATCGCTATCACATTAGTTTTACCGGAAACAGCTATCGAGCAAGTACTACACTCTATCACTCTCTTGAGCTTAATGAACACAAAAATACCATTCAAAATCTTAATCGTGAAATCACAAGAAAAATCACTCAATTCTATAAAGAAAAAGGATTCTCAGAAATCCAAGTCAATAGCACGGAAAACATTGACTCAAAAAACTTTAAAAAATCACTTTATTTCGATCTGAAAGAAGGCCCTCGTGTTCGAATAAAAGAAATTCAAATTTCTGGTCGATATTCAAAATCACCTCAATTTTATGAACGATTTATTTTAAAAAATAGTTCATCACTTGTTTCTTCTGGATTTTACAATAAAGATGACCTAGAAAGTGGATACAAAAACCTTCTTACTGAACTCCAAAATGAAGGATTTTTGCAAGCCAAAATTATTTCATCAAGAAAGGAATTCACTAATTTAAAAAAATCTGTAATCATCACTCTTACTCTTGATGAAGGCCCACTTACTCAAGTTCGACAAATTACTTTTAATAATAATAACAACATATCAGATTCAGAGCTCAGCAAAGCCATTTCAATTCAAACAAACACACCCTTAAAACTAAATGAAATTGAATCGTCTCTTTTTGCTGTAGAAAACCTTTATCATAATAAAGGTTTTCTAGACATGGAAATTGTCAACAAATCAAAAAATTTAATTAATTACAATTACAATGGAACTCAAGCTGATGTTTTATTTGAAATCAAAGAGGGTCCTCAAGTGATCGCAGACTCTATTCTCATTGAAGGAAATACTTTCACTAATGAATTTGTCATTAACTCAGAATTAGAATTTAAAAAAGGAGACGTTGTTACTCTTAGTAATATAGAAGAATCAAAAAATAGACTATTACGAACTGGTTTATTTTTAGATGCTCAAATTCAAGTGCTCGAATCAAAAACCAATATTGCCAAACGCACTTTTATTGTATCCGTCAAAGATAGAAAGCCTGGCATTTTCAATACTGGCATTGGTGTAAACAACGAAAGAGAACTCTCACTTAGAGGTTATATCGGGCTTGCCAATCGAAATTTAAACGGCATGGCTCGTTCAATTAGCGGACGAGTAGAGTCAAATTACAATATAGCACACATTAAATATCCAGAATATAAAGTTTCTGTTGGATTTGTTGAAAACTATTTATTAAAATCAAGAACTCGTGGAATCGTTAGTGTTACAAAGCAACATGAAGTTGCCGATCAAGATGAAAACAAACGTCTTGAATCTACACAAACAAGACTCATTTTAGAAAAAGACTTCACCTCTCATGTTCGATTTCAATGGGTACTCTGGGATTACACTTATTTTAGTGAGTATTATTTTCGAAATCAGCCAAATGCCGTTGAACCCATCAAATTAGGACCATTACTCACTCAGCCCTATCGAACACAAAACATCGCAAAATTTGGACCAATCATTGAACTCGATTATCGAAATCACCCCTTTAACCCTTCAAAAGGACACTTTTCACGACTCAATTTAGAATATTCCACACCATTTATAGGCAGCGATCAAACCACTGAATTTTTTAAATCAACCGGTAGTTTCACTCATTACCTTGATCTTGGAAGGCCGTCATTGGTTTGGGCTAATTTAATTCGAGGAGGATATCTTGCAAATTTAAGCAATGAAAAATATGGGGCTGTTCCTTATGATAAATTAGGTTTTATTTTGGGTGGGCGATCAACAATTAGAGGGTTTCAATCTTTATCCGAAGAACAATTTCCAAATTATATCGACCTCGGACTACCTGAAAAATCATCTTTTGGCATTACTACAGACAGCCACTTTTATCTTCTTAAAACTGAGCTTCGCTTTCCACTCATTGGACAACTCTCTGGTGCCGTTTTTTATGATGGCGGTGGTGTAAAAATTTCAGGCATTCAATTTGACGACTACTGGAGAGAAGCTATTGGTTTTGCTCTTCGCTATGGGACTCCTGTTGGCCCACTCAACATTCAAATTGGATATAAGCTTGATAGAAAAGAAGAAAGAAACGAAAGCCCTTATGCTTTTTATCTTTCAATGGGAACGTTTTAAAGTTAAAACTTAAACTCATCTCTTCTTTATTTTTGAATTTTTTACTCAATTCACTTTTTTGTACAAAACCAAACTGAATGCTCCTATATGTAAGAGTATGAAAATTTTAAATTTTACTCAGAAAAATTCAGTGCTACTCTTCGTGTTAATCATAATGCTTTTGCAATCAAACAGTTATGCTTTTTCTTTTAATTCAAAAAAGATAAACAAAGCAGAAATCAAAAACACACTTTTGGGAGCGGCATCCTATCTCCATGACATGCAAATTCAACAGAGAAAAGGTAAATTATCCTGCCTTAGAGACAGTTCATCGGGCGATGGCTGTTCATTAAAAAAACTTAATGTTACCGGAGAATGGGCGAATCACATCTATATGCTCCCTTTTGTTCCTTATGTTCTTAATGAGAAAGATCGCTTACCTATTTTAGATTCAAATATGTTTGTCACTGCTGGAATCCTTTACCCTCTCTACTGGTTAGAAGACAGCGGTGCTGAGCTAAATGCAACAAGAAATCTTGCTATCAAGAGCATTCAATCCTATAAAAGAAACAATGCTTACAATTTTTGGCCAAAGTATATCAGTCGCCAATCCAATAGGACAGTTGTTGGACCTATTAACTTTCGAGTTGACCATATCAACATTTCAAATTCATCTATCGGAAAATGGGCATCAAATATTTTAGGAATATGGTTCCCTTGGGTCGAAAATTGGATGAAACAAATTGCTAACAAAGACATCAACCCTTGGGGAATGGAATCTTTTTTTAATGTCCCCAATGATGCTGATGACACCTCTATGGCAATGACGGTTTTAAAACTTGAATCCATGAGCAATCCTACTTATGATCGAATTGATTTGTCTGCCCTTGATGAGATCACTCGCTATCGTGATGTCAACAGAAGAAAACACGACTCACGTGATGATTGGACAGAACCTCATTCAGGAGCTTATTTAACTTGGTTAAAAGATGAAAATTTAGATGTATTTTCAACTCCTGAAACAGGTGTTATGCCCTTAGGGGTCAATAATGTCGATTGTGTTGTTAACGCAAATGCCTTATTATCTCTTTCAATTAACGACATGTCTTCTGCTCCTGGATTTTACAATAGCGCACTTTATTTGGCAAAAATCATTGAATCTCGTCAGTGGATCAATCGATGTGCCTTATATTATCCACAGATCTATACTTTTCCTTATTCTGTGACAAGAGCTTTTCGTGATGGTGAAATTAAAAATCCAGAACTAGACAATGCCATGGACTTACTCATGCTTGATCTTCTTGACTTACAAAAAACACGAGGCTATTGGATAAGCTCCATTGATGGAACTCGTCATTATGCCACAGCAATGGCATTGGTTTCCCTCCTTAATCTTGGAGAAAAGAGAGCTCTTTTATTAGGAAAAAAATCAGAATACAACACCGCTATTTTAAAAGCTATTAACTTCCTTATTCGAGAAAAAGAACATCATAACCTCAATGAACAAAGTTACTATCGACTTGGCTATAAATGGAAACCAGGTTTATTCTTTTCTGCTGAAGAGCCAAAGCTCGGCGTATGGAGATCAACGGCTTTAACCAATGCCATCATTATTGAAGCTCTAGCCAAATTTTTAATCAATTATCACAAAGAAAATAAAGGGCTTTTAAGCTTGCACAATAAACTACAAATCAATGAATAGCGGCTACTATTTTGCAACAGCCACTATTTAGTCAGAAATTAAAACTCAAATCGAGAGACAATTGGATCATGATCAGATAGCCTATACATAAAATCAGAATTAATATGCATAATATGCAACTCCGGATTTTTCTTTAGAAGAAGAGGATCAACAAAAATATAATCCAATGATTGAGAATTCCCGTTATAATTGGTGGTATAACGATCATTTTTAGGAACAAGTTTTTTCCATAAAGCAAGATTTTGCAAGTTCTGTGTTTTAAAAATTTGCATTGGAGATTCAAGCATAAAAGAATTAAAATCTCCAAGAACAATAACATGAGCTTTTGGATTTTTCTGTTTTAAGATACCTACAAATTCAACGATTTTACTCGCCATGCGAGCTCTTTTTGATTCTGATTGAAAAAACGGAGGTTGAACCGATCCCCATATTGAACTATCACCCAATTTAGAATTAAAATGATTACCGATAACAAAAATTTGTTCTCCTAAGAAATTAAACTCAGCCACAATGCTTTTTCTTGTGTAATCAAACGCTGAATCTTTAGGGAAAATTCGACCTGGATTATAATTAATTGAACCATTTTCCATGATTCTTGTTTCTGACAAAGAATTCGGAATCGGTCGAAGATTAAATTTAACTTTTGCTCGATTATAAATAAGAGCCACTCGAATATTACCCCCTGGTTGGCCTCCTTCTTGATGAAAAATTGGATCAATATTAATTGATTGGTAATCAATCGCACGACCAGAGCAATCACTATCTGAGTCAATATTGTCAATCAATTTTTTTAAAGTTAAATCAGCGGATGAATCTCCAATAAAATCTGTTCCATTAAAATCCTGAATTTCAACTAAACTAATGATATCTGGACACTGTAAACTATAAGAAATTGATTTTGCAAGACTTTGAACTTTAGAACTATTCTCTGCCAAATTTTCAACATTATAGGTTGCAACAGTAAGATGATTGTCCAATTCAGAGACCAAATGAGTCGGCCCATAATCAACCAGTCGTTTTAAACGAACATTTCCACTAACAGGACTATAGTCAATTTTGGAATTTTCATCAAAAAACAATGATTGAGAAAAAATTCCATCTCTATCTGGAATAAAAATTGTGTAATTTCCATCACCAAATAAATTTTTATCATAAGCCAAAATGCCTTCAACAAGCGAATCAGCACGCTCTTTTCTGTCACAATGAACTGGAACTTGATCACCCTCTGTATTTTCTCCCCAACACAAGGTGTCTCCAACACGATAGTAATTGTCAGTTTTTAGTCCTAGCGATAAATGGTGCGTCGCTATCAAAAGAATTTCAGGATTATAATCCTGTGTTTTTTCATCCACAAAAACACCACGGCTTAATGTATCATTGATACTATTTTCAAAACCATCTGGCAATACATAGAGATTTAAATATCGTTTTGGAGAACGATCTTCAAAACTTTCTTTTCCTCCAAGAAATCCAACCACACGTGGATTAAAAAACTTAACCCTCATTCCTTCAAGACTTTCATAAAAATCAATCGCATCTGTCTCGATTTCTAGGGTTGGTTTCAGATTTAAATCTCCTCTATAAGTTGAAACTTTTCGAGGAATCACAGCAAGCTGATTACGAATAGAATTACTATTAGACAAAACTCCTTTAACCCCTTTTCTTCTTAACAAAATTGGCTCGGGTAAATCTTGTTCTCGTTTAAGGACAATAACTTCCTCAACTTCATTTAATCCTGTGCGACTTAAACCTGATTGAGTCATCGTTTCATAAACAACACCTTTGACTAAAACTAAATCACCCCGCTTTAAAAAACGATCACTCAATTCTATTTTGTTATCAGATCCAAAATTCAAATGGGTTTTTTGAGTAAGATGAAGATGCAACCCTTCAGAAGTTCTCGGATCATCATCAGGAGCATCACTTTGAATATAAACACTAACCCCTCCTGGATACCAATCATTTACAGCCACAGCGGTGATTATTCCTTGTGTTGTCACTTTATAACCATACACCGGAGACAAAAATTGCTTTCCTTGAATTTGACTAATGGGAAGAACCCCTTTATCACCTAAAACTGTTTTTGTCACTCTTGCTCTTGATTGAGTCAACAATGGCAACTCTGTAATTTGTTCTAAATAATTCCGAATGGATTCTCGAGCAGAGATCATTCGATCCTCCATACGAAACATAAAATTCAAATTACTTCCATATTTATAACTTGGAAAAGTCGCTCCACTAAAATAAAAAAATCGACTAATTGCAACTTTATAATATCGATCATCTTCTACCAAACGCCCATCCTCTAAAGAAACAAGGGTCAAATGAACCTTTCCTCCAGTAAAACCGATATCATAATTTAATCCAGCAACATCTAATTCAGCAGAATAATTAGACTCAATTCGATTGAGTACGAATTTTTTAATATTTGAACCTTTCATTGTTCCAACTAAAAACTGATCTTTTGTTCCTTGAGGGTAAAGACCAAGCAATCGATCCAACTCTTCTTCTTCTAATGAAGGACGTAGCAAAGCATAACTCTCGTCGACCAAAAGACCAACCGGGTAAAACACCACATCCAATTCGTGATAACGTTTTATTGCGGTCGCAGCGAAACTTCCGGCTGTGGTTGATTTTTCATATCTTCCGTCAGTTCCAATAACAAGCTCGTGTAATTCCGATGAAGACCACACACCTTTATCAGAAAAATGACAACCAACACCTACTAAAAATAATATATAAATAAAAAACATCCTTATTTTTTTATTCATTATACTTTACTCCTGATCCTGAACCACAAAATCGAATTTTAATGACTTGCCAAGTAAAATTATCTTCTGGCTCAGATAAAAAATGAAAAGAAAAAACAAATGGCCCCTGTGCAAATTCACTCAAATCAAAAAATGGAGTTTGATTAGAAAAGAATTGACCCGCTTTATAAGAATCAAGAGAACGATCAAAAGAACTCCATTGATATTGATAAGGATCACCATTTTGATAATTTGCGGAAACCTTAAATAGCATCTTTGACCAAATTGGATCTCTTAAACTTTCCTCAAACTGAACATACAACTGATCTGCATTTGAAAAAGAAACTGTGGGCGAAACCAACCATGTGTCTGATCGAGTTTTATTATCTGCATAAATTTTTGCAAAAACTTGATTCTTATACTCTCCAATATGCCAATCTTTCCCTTTTGAAATAACCATTTCATTATAAAATGGCTGAAGTTTATTATCCGTAAAACTAAACTCTTTAAGAAGACGAGTTCCGTCCAAACAAGGATTAAACTCTGGCTCCCAATCAACAGAAAAAGACTGATAACTGATCTTATCGCCTTCACCAAAAAACGAAAATGAATTCACTTCCCAAACTTGATCGTCTACAGAATCAGCTTCAAAATGAAAAGCTAAAACAATTTTTTCACCAACAAATGAAGATAAATCAACGGGTTGGGTAACTGTTGCTGTAAATAAATCAGGAGGAATTTGAGTCTGTGGTTCATGAGACAATTCGACCCAATTCGCTTGAGCGGGGTCTTCCCCTTTATAATCAATTGAAACTTTAATATGAAGTTTTTTAAAAATAGGATTTTTTAATGTTTCACTCACAAGCAAAAAAACGCTATCAACTTGACTTAAATCATATCTTGGAGAAATCAACCATGAATCCGATTGCTTTCCATTCGTCGCAATTTTAGCAAAGCCTTCACCTCCAAATTCTGCCGCTTCCCAACTCGCTCCATTTTTAATCCGATAAAGAGCATTAAATTTAGACAAATCTTTTCCATTGAAGTTGTATTTGTTCAACTGTTTAATGGCTCGATCTTCTTTATTAATAATTCCATGACTTCCAGCTCCAATTAATTCAAATCGCTCAATAGTCCAACTGACATTATGACGACCAAAACGATCACTATTGTAATCAAACTTAAAAGCAATTGTAACCGATTTTTCTCCTATTGGAAGTTCAATGTAGCGACTATAAATCGTATGAAAATCAATTCCATCAGGTAAAGAACC
>CAYMLA010000051.1:7996-10848 GCA_964390785.1 uncultured Bdellovibrionales bacterium
ACCTATATCTTTGATCTCTTCCCAAGACGCCAAATTGGGATCGCCTCCCTTGTAATTTTTTGAAATCATGATCTTAAATGCATTTTTATTAATCTCTAATGCATTAAAATCATCCCCCTTCCATCCCTCATCAACCCAAATATTATGCAATATTCGAAACTGTGGAGACTTCACATGAGTTAAATCAAATGTAGGAGAAATCAACCAAGAAATATTATCTTTTGATCCGTTTTTAACGCGAATGAAATTTGTTTCTTGAGAAAAACCCGGTTTCCAATCTTGACTTGTGGAAAAAGAATCAAACCCTCCTAGACCATCATAAAAATAATAAGAATAAAGCTCCCACGGGAAAGGCTCAGAACCGACTTTAAAATGCAATCTATTTTTCTCAATGACTTTCTTTAAAAGAACCAAATATTGGTTTACTTGTTGTTGATCCGCTTGCAAAACTGAAAAATCTTCTAGTTTTTCCGTCAATTGAATTAAATTTTGAAAAAAAGAACCTTTATCAGGATACTGCTGAAGTCCCATCAAGGCATCTCTTGAGTCAATCATTAAATCCTTAAAGCGTTTTTTGTCATCTTCTGAAGAATATCTAAAAAATAGTTTTTCATTTAACAAAACCAAAATATTTTCTGCTGATTGAACCGCTTTTTCTATTTCAGGATCTTTTTGCTGAACTTGATTTGACGGCTTATAAGAAGGATCATCAATCCGACAAGACAATGGATCCAATTGACATGATGTATTTTCAAGTTGACATGAAATTAAAAAACAAGAAAAAACCCATATAAAACTTATAAGACAAAGTTTGTTCACAAGTAATCCTCCCTAATCAATGAACGATGTTTTTTTTCCTCATCACCAAATTCATATGAAAACAAAACAGTCAATAAAAAATCTTGTTTTTTATAGTGACTTAAAATTGTAGTTTGGCGAACATCAGCACTATCACCAAAAACAGGATTTTTTGCTCTTAAATACTCTAGTTCTGATTTAAAAGAAAACAAGCCCTCAAAATAATAAAATCCCAAGCCCAAACGACTCAATCCTCCATGTGATAAAGAGTCATCTGTTGTTCTCAAACGATGAGCCGATTGTCTCTCACGATAAACAAAATGAGGCGAATGCTCTTTCCAACTAAAAAAAGGCCGAAAAGATCCCCGATCAACACCCAAAATAACACTTGTTGCATAGCCTTCTTTGCCCACCCAATCCTGATGATTTCCGTCATAATCAGAATAAATAGGAAGCCATGTCGATGTATCCTCAAACCAATCTCCTGCTCGATTCAGATGATAAGGAGCCTTTCCTGCTTTTGACCAAACTCCTTCAAAGGCAAGAAAAAAATTAAAATTTGTTATGCGAGCATCCAAAGAGGCTGCAGACTCTAAAAGAGCACCATTGTATTTTGTATCATCAAGGCTCACATATTTAAACCGATTCACAAATTGATTTGTACTGTATTCAAATCCTAACTTATAGCCTGAACTTTGTCGCCACTCCCATCGATCTGTCGTTTTATTATTTTCGATATTAAAATTATCATCCGATGGATAAAGGTAACTTGCACTTCCAACACCAATGCTGGCCTTTAAATTGGGTTTTGGCGACAAAACAACATCAAAACCAGGAATTGTTTTATATCGAATACGTTCATTACCTTGAGGAAGATCTGTCACAGTCGTTGGTGCGCCATCAATAAAATAAATGCGCGTGACATCCCAGGTGTTAAAAATTTCTCCCACTTCACCATCAAAATTATAAGGATAAAACCCAAAACTTAAAACTGAAAACGGAGTGTAACGAATAACCGTATCCTCAGAATCCAAATCGAGACCTAAACTCATTCCTCCACTATCTCCATCTGATGTCCTTAAATCTAAATCTAAACTAAAATCAAATTTTGAATGCTGATGACGCAATAAAAATTCAAACCGATCGGTCTTATTATCATAAGCATTTTCTACAGGATCCGTTTTAATTCCAACTTCTCCATAAGTAAAAGGATTGTACTGATAACGTAAACCAAAATCCAACTCAGACTGTTCTCCTAACTCTGTTTTTTTGGATTCACTATAAGCTCTATCTTCAAATCTTAAATACTGAACTCGAAACTTCTGACTCTCTTTTGCCAATTCAGTCTGCATAAGAGCACTTTGTGGAATACTTTTTTTAATTTCTAAATCATTTGAATCATCGGTATTTAACTCCGCTTGAGCAAATAAATTAAAACTAAAAAAAAAGACAATTAAAAAACATGAAGCAATCTGATTCATCCCCCACCCTTTCTTGAAAAGAGCTCTCACAAAGCTCATTAAAACTTATACATAGCGCTGCATAGCTTGTCTAGAAAACTTTATCTCAATTATAAAATTAACAAAAAAAATCCTTATCACAAATAAACTCAAATGATTGTTTTGAGCCTTTCAACATGTGATTTCAACAAGTTATACTATTTTTTTTGTTTTCAAAAAATAAAGCTTTGACAGGAAGCCCACTGTTTTCAAAAAGCACTGTTTTTCTCAATATCCAATCTAAAGGCAATTGAATTCCCTTTAGGGATACCGTTTGAGAAAGAATGGCTACAAATTTTTGTGGTTTAAAGCTTTGATCAACAGACTGAAATAAATTTTGATAATACTGCAAATAATGAATTTTAATTTTCATCCTTTTTCCATAAGGAGGATTACAAACCACCCAACATAAGTTCTTTTTAAATTCATCTTTTTCAGGTAAAAAAACATCCTTTTTTTTAAACTCAAATAATTTTTCATCAAAATGTCCGTTTTGAAGATTCTTCTTTGAACTTTCTATGCAATGATGATCATTATCGTAGCCTTTGTAGGAAT
>CAYMLA010000052.1:0-1980 GCA_964390785.1 uncultured Bdellovibrionales bacterium
GATTTAAAAGTGCTATGGCCAAACTTTGTATCGGTGAAATCCAATGAAAGAAGACTATGTCAAAACATCATCATATGAAGCAAGGATAGGCGAAGTGAGCAAGGTAGTCCTGTTATATTCCGGAGGACTTGATACATCTTGCATATTAAAATGGATAAAAGACAAGTATAAGGCAGAAGTGATAGCACTGACCCTTGACCTTGGCCAGCAGGAAGACGACCTGGATGCAATAAAAGAAAAGGCTCTAAAGCTTGGAGCAAAAAAGGCTATTGTTTTAGATGTAAAAAAAGAATTAAGCTCTCTTTTTCTTCTTAATCAACTGTTAGATTCTGGAAAAACATCATCTGTTGAATTAATTACTTTTTTTATTCAACGAATTAAAAAACTTGATCCTCAACTCAATAGTGTTGTTGAACTTTTTGAGGAGCAAGCTCTTCATGCTGCTACCCAATCTGACAAAAGAAGAAAATTAAAAAAAAAATTAAGCCTAGTCGACGGAATTCCTTTTGGAGTTAAAGATCTATTTTCAACTTCAGAAGGTTTAACAGCGTGGGGAAGCCCCCTTTTTAAAAACCAAAAATTTGACTTTGATGCCACTGTAATTACTCGATTAAAATCAAAGGGTGCCATTTTATTGGCAAAACTCAGTACTGGCGAACTCGCATTTGGAGATGTTTGGTATCAAAACGATCAAAGAAAACAAACCAAAAACCCTTGGATTTTGTCAGAGGGTTCAATGGGTTCATCTGCTGGACCCGTTGTCGCTGTTGCAGCAGGCCTTTTGCCTTTTTCATTAGGAACTGAAACTTGGGGTTCCCTTATGACTCCAGCGTTTACAAATGGAGTAACAGCTTTGCGTCCAACTTTGGATCGAGTCAGTCGTTATGGAGTCATGCCGCTTTCTTGGAGTATGGACAAAATCGGTCCAATTTGTCGTTTTGCTGAAGATTGCCTTTATATATTGTCGCTTATTCATGGTCATGACTCAAATGACCCAAAAGCGGAGTACTGTCCAATTGTTTATTCCAAAACAAAGAAGAAACTTAAAATAGGTTATATTCAAGAGAGTTTTTTAAACTATGACAATCCTGATTTTATTGGAAAAAAGAATGCTAACACAGAAAAAAAAGAACATTATCTAAAATTTATTCAACAACTATCACAAAACACAAACTATGACCTTGTTCCAATAAACCTTTCTTTATCTAAGAATGACATTTACCCAGCCTTAACCAATCTTAAAACAGAATCAACAGCTGTATTTCAAGTCTTACCCCTTCATAATTTAGATGAAAAACTAGGCAACCAGCCCAATGATCCAATGACCAGCCCAAGTTATCGGCCTTATTTTTTATCATCCACTCTTCTTCTTGCTTTTGATAATCAAAACGCTTACCGCCTAAGAGAACGTCTCTCTTCTCGAATGTCAAAAATCTTTATTGAACAAAGTATCGACCTTTATCTTTCAACGGATATTTCTGATTCTTCATGGAGTCATTCGTTATTAGTTAATTTAACGGGTCATCCTGGAATTACATTTCCGATCGGATTCACCAAAACCAACCGTCCCATTGGTGTTATTGCGATTGCACCCTATTTTGGAGAATCAATGCTCACTCAATTTGCTGCTGAATTTCAAAACTCTTCAACTCATCACATGAGTATGCCCTCATTCCATTTTTAGTGCTTTTTCAATAATGGATTGAAATAACTCAATTCTGATCAAGAAAGTGTTGATTGAAATCTCTATTTTTTGATATAAATAATATGAAAAAAAAGATCTAAATTGAATCTTAAAGTATAATTGTGTAGTGTAATTGTGTTTGTAACATAAGGAGTTTGAAATGTTAAAAAGAGTTTTTTTATTTGTTATTACAAATATTCTCGTCTTAACAACGATTACCATTGCTTTTAATTTATTTATTGCTTTTTTTGGCATTGATCCTGACCTTGGCATGTAGTCAGAAAAAAGAAACTAAT
>CAYMLA010000052.1:1990-10562 GCA_964390785.1 uncultured Bdellovibrionales bacterium
GGTGATGGGTTATTATCCATTTTTGCTTCTTTTCTGTGGGTTCTGGGGCATGGGTGGGGCATTTATTTCACTTTTTATTTCAAAGTGGATGGCCAAAACCATGATGAAAGTAAAAATCATCGACCCGCGCACATCAAATTCCCATTTAAGAGATCTTGTGGATATGGTTCATGATATGGCAAAAAAAGCCAAGCTTCCTAAAATGCCAGAGGTTGGGGTTTATGAAGCCAATGAAGTTAATGCTTTTGCTACGGGACCAAGCAAATCAAATTCTTTGGTTGCGGTCTCTTCTGGTCTGTTAAATAGAATGAATCGAGAAGAAATTAAAGGAGTTCTTGGACATGAAGTGGCTCATATTGCCAATGGAGACATGGTTACAATGACTCTTATTCAAGGTGTAGTAAATGCGTTTGTGATGTTCTTTGCTCGTATTGTTGCCAATATTATTGGTTCACAAGTTGATGAAAAAATTCGTTGGGTTGTTCAGTTTGGCCTGATTATTGTCCTACAAATTGTGTTTAGCATCCTTGGAGCAATTGTTGTAAACTTCTTTTCTCGATTTCGTGAATTTCGTGCTGACTATGGCGGAGCAAAATATGCTGGAAAAGAAGCCATGATTTCTGCATTAAAGGCTTTGCAAAACACAACACAACTTCTTGATACAAATGAGCGTTCAAAAGCTTTTGCGAGCTTAAAAATTTCTGGGAAACGAGGAACCTTGGCCGCATTACTCAGCACTCACCCAGAATTAGATGTGCGAATCAGAAGACTTGAACGCACACCGTTGTCTTAAAATTTAATTAGAAAAATCAGCCACTAATTAGTGGCTGTTTTGCAGCAGCTACTAATCCACAAGCAATGAGACTCGACAGAACTGAGTAACGTCTACTAATCCGCAATCTGTGATTTTAAGCTTTGGAATAACGGGAAGAGCCAAAAAAGACAATTGTAAAAAGGGCTCATTTAATACACATCCACACTGTTGAGCAAAAAATTTCATTTTTTTAAGAGATTGACTCACCTCCTTTGGAGAGAGATTTGTCATTAATCCACCGATTGGCAAACTTAATTCTTCAAATTGGTGATCGGCTCCAAAAACAATGATTCCACCATCGATAGAAATTAAACGATTGATTGCTTCTACAATCAGTTCATCCGATGAACCGACGGCAATGATATTATGTGAGTCGTGATTGATT
The DNA here is from genome assembly GCA_964390785.1 of uncultured Bdellovibrionales bacterium. Classification (GTDB taxonomy): domain Bacteria; phylum Bdellovibrionota; class Bdellovibrionia; order Bdellovibrionales; family CAYMLA01; genus CAYMLA01. Next base: position 3,190 of record CAYMLA010000052.1, read on the forward strand.
GAAGTGGCAATTGCTCCTGATTTTAAGCCAAACCCTTTAACAATTCCAACACTCTTTTTACCTGTATTGTGATGACGTTCAAAAACAGCAATTTTAAGTAAATCACGATTGTGATCAGACTGAAGCTTTCCATTCACACACGACAACTCTTCAATTTTTTCTTCAGTGACAATTTGGTTGGGGATAACCGATATAACCCTTGTTTTTGATTTTTTAAGATCAGCACGGACTGCAATTTCAAGATGGGAGGAATTAATAGGATTACAATTTATATTCTGACCAGAAAACGCATAAGAATTTGATAAACTCGTTTGATCTAAAAAAGCTTGATCTATGATTTGACCTTTTTTAAAAACAAATTCAATTTCAAATCCTTTATTCCATTTCCCTTGCCGAGGATGAACCACACAAAGATCGGCTTGATAACCTGGAGCAATGACTCCTCGATCAAAAAGGCCATATGCTTTTGCTGGCGAAAAAGAGGAGGCTCGAAAAACATCGACAGGCTTGTGGTTATTTAACAAGGCCATATTCAAAACACATCCAATGTGACCTGATTCTGAAATGTCCAAAGGATTTCTGTCGTCACTACAAAATCCTAAAACAGAAGAACTATAAGAGTTCAACAAGGGAAGTAAATCTTTTGCATTTTTTGCACAAGATCCCTCACGAATCCAAACATGAATTCCTTTCGTGAGTTTTTCTTTGGCTTCTTCAATAGTAATTGATTCATGACAACTTGAAATTCCCGCTACAGCATAGGCGTTTAAGTCCTTCCCAGATAACCCTGGACAGTGCCCATCACGGAAATAACCAGAAAATTGATTGAGTTTATCAATAACGTCCGGATCTCTCATTAAAACACCGGGAAAATTCATGACTTCAGCTAACCCAAGAAATCGCTCTTTTTTTTGAAAGGGTAAAAGCTCTTTTAAACTCAAAACAAAACCACTGCTTTCAAGTCCCATTGAAGGAGGAGTTGCAGGAACACAGCTTGGGGACATGATAAACACATCCAAGGCCAAATCTTCTGTCGAATCAAAAGCCCACTGAATGCCAGAAACTCCTTTTACATTTGCAATTTCATGAGGATCCCAAATAACTGTTGTTGTCCCCTCTGGTAAAACCGCTTTTTGAAAAGAATGAGGCGTCATTAAACTGCTTTCAATATGAACATGAGAATCAATAAAACCTGGAACAACATAACCCCCATCTAGATCAATTTCTTTAACCCCCTGATAATCATCGAAAACACCAACAATCATTCCATTATGAATGGCGACATTTCCTGAAATAAATTCTCCAGAAAAAACATCCAAAAACTGACCATTTTTTAAAACAACGTCAGCGGCTTTTTCTCCTCGACTCACTTTTATAAACTCATCCATCTGCTCAAAATTACAGTTTGACATCTTATGCTTCATAACGCGAACTCCACTTCGTTTCGTCTACAGCCTACGACGATCAGTTTTCAGCATTTTACAATTCAATTTCTTCAATTTAACCGTTGTTAACTAACAACAGATCAGAAGTTTTTTCCTAGTCTTTAGACCTATTTAAACACTCTAAATCAAATCTACCCCTTTTGACAACTCCTTCTATTGTGGCCGCAAAAAAGATTCAATAAAATAAAAAATATGCGCTATTTTTTTTCCACTTTATCACTGATGCTCTTAATTTTAGGTTGTTCAACAGTGCTTGTTAAAAATGAACTTCCTAAAGATTTTTCTCCACCGACTCATCTGTCGCCAACAATAAATGACACCACAAAGCTGGATGCATATTATAACGAAATTATAGCTAAACATTCAAACAACCAGAGTGTTCTCTGGTGGGCTCAATACAAAAAAGCACAACATTTATCAAATCAAGATCCAGAAAGTTCATGCGATCTATTTCATAAGTTATCTCAAATAAACTTTTTTCCTCTTCAAGACATCGCCTTTTTAAGGGCACATGAGATTTGCAGTAAAGTTGAAATTCGAAAAGATTTAGCTCCACTATCCATTGAGAATTTTTCAGATGAACCTTGGTTAAACGAAATATTAATGGAACTTTCACTCAGTTTAGCTCGAACACAAAATAAAAAAGATGAACTTAAAGATTTGCTTATTGAAAAATCAAAACGCTCTCTTATTCAAAATGAAAAAGTCAATCTTACAAGAGAAGCGCTTTTTCTGGCTGAAGAATTAAATGATAAAACAAGTGTTAATGAATACACCAAACGACTCTACAAGCTTGCACCAAGGCTTAATCCGACACAAGATGAAAATCAGTGGCTAGACATTGCTTATGATCACAGAAGAAATCGAAATTTTAAACAGGCTCTCTATTTCTATCAAAATGTCATTGATTCGTCTCAAAGTGATGTTTCAAAAAAATACAAAGGATATTTGGGATTACGGAAAACATATAAATTAATGAACAATAAGCCACTTTATTTATCAACAACTCAAAACCTGGCGGATTACTCAAAAAAACGCTACTCTCTGCTCCCCAAGAGTTCTTTGGCTAGAGACATCTATTATAAGTATCAAATAATGCTCATGAGAAGTCTATGGACAATGGGGCAAGTTAGTAATGCGCTTACTGTTTTATCGCATCTAGACAGAGATTTGCCAAAACACTATTCACGACATGAAATCTACTGGTTACAAGGTCGAATAGCCGAAGAGCAATCTCGTTTTAAAGATGCGGCTGATTTGTTTAAAAAAGCACTTTCACAAATTCAAAACAAAAAAAATTCTTTAAAAGAAAAAATTGCTTGGTATTATGCTTGGAACTTAAGAAAAATTGGAGAATACAACGATGCTCTTCCGATATTAGAGGAACTCGAAATAGAGTTAAAAAAACAAAGCGAATATTCTATTGATTCACATAAATATTCGTTTTGGAAAAACAGAACCCTTCTTGATCTTGGAAGAATCGAAGACGGACAAGAGGGCTTTAAATCTCTCATTGAAGAAGATATTTTCGGGTATTATGGCTTATTGGCCTATCGTGAACTAAAACAGCCCTTACCATCACGCTTTAAATCAGATCGACAACTTGCCTCTGTTAAATCTCCAAAAGCAGTCCGAATTCTTACACCGTCAAATATCAACTATCTTAATTGGCTTATTCACGTTAATGAACATCAAATTTCAGGAAAATTCTTAAATTTTCTTTCCTCTCAACTGATTGATAACAATATAAAAGACAAAAACACATGGATCGAGCTATTTTCCTATTATCAAAAAGCAAATCACAATATTGATTTGGTCAAGCATCTTTATCGTTTTGACGAAGAAACACGAAAAGAATTCTATCTTACTGAGCCCTCTATATTGTTTCCTCAACCCTTTAAAAATTCTGTGTTGGAAGCCTCTAACAAATACCAAATCAGTCCAAACATTATCTATGCCATCATGAGACAAGAATCCGGCTTTAATCCTCTTGCACGAAGTCACGCAGATGCTTTTGGGTTAATGCAAATTTTACCTCGTGTTGCAGAAAAAATTGCCCAAGAATTTTCAATCCCACTTTCTGATTCATCAGATTTATACAACCCACACACTAATATTTTTCTTGGAACAGCTTATTTAAACAAAGCTTTTAAAAACTACAATAATCAATTTATTCTCTCTGTTGCTTCATACAACGCTGCAGACTCAGCGATTCGTGGTTGGGTAAAAACACGCCACAGTGATGACCCTCTCGTTTTTATTGAAGATATCCCATATGAAGAAACACAAAAATACATTAAACTTGTGATGCGTAATATGATTTATTATCAAAGAATCAATTCGCCTCATCAAGCAATTGATTTCCCAGAGTGGTGTTTGATACAAAATTCTGAAAATCAAACCGAAGATTTGGATTCGGAACCAACGCAAGCTAAGCTTTAGATTCTCTTAAATTCTTAGGTTGACCTGTCGACTCTAAAACGCTTCTCCAGAGTTCACCTTCTAAACTAATTTGATTTCTTGTCTTTGTAGCTAATGCTAAAGGAAGATGTGTAAAGTAACCTTTCCAAAATCCAACCGCCAGTCCTGATTTTCCACACATGGCTGCATCAACAGCATATTCACCGAGTGATCCTGTAAATACAGCATCAGTGGGCTGAGCCGGAGTACTTCGAATCATATAGCTTGGATCAATATACTTAAGATTAATTTCAACTCCTTTATTCTTGAAATAGGCTCTAATTGAATCTTTCATTAAGAGACCAATGTTTTTTAATTTAGCATTACCTGAGGCATCGAGGTCTTTTAAGTCCTCTCTAAAGTGATTTTGGCCTGCTCCTTCTGCAACAACAATAACAATATGTCCTCTCGTTTTTAATCGATGCTCAGTATAACGACAAACAGCTTCGATCGAGAATTCTTGTTCAGGAATTAAAACTAAGTTAACTTCTCGTAAAGCTAATGCGGCATAAGCAGCTACGTAGCCGGAATGTCTTCCCATTAACTTAACCAACCCTACTCCATAGGGGGCGTCACTGGCCTCAATATGAGCGCTACGAATAGCGCGTGCGGCTTCAGAAAAAGCTGTTTCAAATCCAAAAGTTTGTTCAATATACATTAAATCGTTATCAATGGTTTTTGGTAATCCAATAATGCACTTGTTTAGCTTTCTTTTGTTAATTTCGATTTGAAGAGCATTGCCCCCCCTTAAACTGCCATCTCCACCAATCACAAAGAGACAATCAATTCTTAAGTTTTCAAGTGTATCAACCATTTTCTTGATATCTTGTGGACCACGAGAAGATCCTAAAATTGTTCCACCACGCTCATTAATATTGCTGACAACGTCTGGAGTAAGATCAATAGGCATATTACGATAATCAGGAATCAAACCCAAAAAGCCAAAACGAAATCCAATTGTTCGTTTAACGCCATATCCATAAAACAATCGCATAACAATAGCACGAATGACATTGTTTATTCCAGGGCATAGTCCCCCGCAAGTTACAATTCCACAAGTCACTTCACCGGGGTGAAAATATATTTTTTCACGAGGTCCGGCCAATTCAAACGAAAAGTTGACATCTTTTACCGTTGTTTTACCGTAACCCACGTCAACAACATTATTTAGTAAGACTCGACGATCATCTGTCGTATAATTAACTTCCGAATCTCCTACGACTTTTGATAAATGCAATGGAGATTCGAATTCACAATTTCCAAGATTTTCAATTTTAAAATCAGACGCTTTCAATTTCATTAGAAGTCCTCCGTTGCAGCAATCACTGTCTTAAACAACAGTCAATCTAGAGTGTATCAAGAACAAGAATAAACACAAACAAGGAAATTTCAAAAACAGACATTAGATCTAAAAAACTCCAAAATAAATAGGCAAAAACAATCGGGCTTTATTTTCGTTTGAACTATAATCCAAATAACTAATTGTAAACGCTATGACATCCCACCAGGTGTGCAAAAAAATGCTCTCCTTTAAAGTCCATTCATTTTTTTGAGTTAAGAAACCCAAATAATATCCCATCAAAAATTGAGACAACGGAAAACGATATTCTCCTTGAATATGGGCCAACGAAAACAATGTTGATGTTAAAAGATTGCTCCATTGATCATCCCCCGTCCATTGTCTAAATTGAGGCATCATCCAGCCCCGAAAAAGAGCTTCTTCTCCCACTCCAGCATTATACGAAATGGCTGGAGAATAAAAAAGGTCTGACATTGATAAAGTTTGATCACCAGACGATGAGTCTGTTGAAAAATGCCAAATGCCCAAAACAAACAGCCCGCCTAAAGGAAAATAAACTGTTTTTCGTTTTAATAAACTAAAATCAAAGGGACTCATTAACAATTTACCGACATCTTCTGTATTTTTTAAAAATTCAAACTTTCCTCTTTCCTGTTGAGTTGTGACAGATGTTCGAAAACTGTGATAAGCACTTAAGCTTCCTGAAAAAAGAAAAAGCTGAGACCCATATTGATACTGTCGACCTCGCTCTCGTCCCAGTTCTTTTTCTATATCATCAAGATTCAGGTCTTTTTTGTTTCCTTGAGCTTGAGATGAAATGACCAGTCCAGTAAGAGCTAAACCTGAGTAAAAGATTGCTCCATGAATTTGATTTTCATACCATTGATCAAATCCAGGCAAAAACAAAGAAACAAGTGGAGACCATGTTGTGTTTCTTAATTTTTCTTTATTATTAATTAACGAAAGATCGAATGGATGAAAGAAAAAACCTTCATTTTTATCATCATTGACTGAACTAACGTCTGTAGGATCAATCAAATTTTTATTTGCTTGCGCAACTTCCTTGGCAAAACAAAAGACGAAAACACAAATAAAACACAACGTACTCATCCAAAAACTCTTCATCTTTATATTTTGGACATAAACATAGACTGAGATCAAGAAAAGTTTATCTCGTGGCTAGTGCAAAACAGCCGACTTGCAACAGCCACTAATTAATAATAAAGATTATTCATTATTTAACCGAAATTCTAAACATAGTGGCTGTTTCAAGTTGGCTGATTTGCAGCAGCCACTACATAGTTTGTATTTTAAAGGATGCCATGCTTCTAACTAGTCTAAAGTCTATTGTTTTTATTATCGTTCTTTTTTCGAGTGCTTTGGTTTGTGCTTCAGAATTTAAAATTGAATCAAAAAAAATCAAATGTCCAATTCTTAAAGGTATTGAACAGCCTTTCGGAAGCACAAAAAATTCAAAACAAATAATTCCTTTGTTTTATAAAAAAAAATCTCAGGAAGCTTTTTTTTATGTTACAAAAACAAAATCATTTAATGAGTATTGCATGAAAGCTTTACCTGAAAATCCAAAGCCAACTGAAAATAAATCAGTCGTTTTTGATTTTTCTGATGATGGAAAGCTTTCTCGTGTTTTTTATAAAATTAATGAAAATAAAGAAATCAAACAATGTCATTCTTCAAACAATACATGCAAATCAATCAAAGAATCATCAAAGTTAAAACAACGAAGATTAGAAATTGAAAATCGAAGAAACATCTTAAGTGGAAAAACATTTGGCTTAAATTTCAAATGTCTAAGCTACACTGAAATGTGTCGTTATTTGTCTGGGCCTGATTTCTATTCAACGACAGAAAGCCTAACGCTTAAAAAAAATAATAAAATTTCAATTGATGATCCCGTGTTGTATACCGAAAACAATAAAACAAAAGTGGGACGAATACTTGCTCTCTCTCGTGGTGGACATGTTTTAATTCAAGAACTGCAAGGACGCTCATTGCATCCCCTGAAAAGTTTTCACGCTCAAACAAAACAAATCTATAAAACCGAAATCATTGCGAAGCCGTGTTCAACAAAAGCTAATACAAATCAGTTTATTCGTTCTCCTTCAAGCATAAGGTTTTGTTTTGTGTCAAATAAAAACCAAGCTTAT
>CAYMLA010000052.1:10572-10801 GCA_964390785.1 uncultured Bdellovibrionales bacterium
AAAACAGAAAACCAGACAACACAAATGCAAAAACCAAGAAAAAATTATAAAAACATTAAAAAATCTAGACAAGCAACATAATTTGATTAGAAATCATTTTATGAAAACAATAAAATCTGTAACTATCCCGCTCATTTTATGTCTTTTTTGTTTTGTCTCTTCTTCAGGTGAAAACAATGCCTTTTTTGCATCAGAAGAACAAAATCATTTTTATGTTAGTGATCAATTA
>CAYMLA010000053.1:0-6594 GCA_964390785.1 uncultured Bdellovibrionales bacterium
GGTTCTATTCGTTGGAGTCCAGAGGATGCTCTTGTTTGTAGTCCGGCCTTTGATGTTGTTCCAAACAAATTGGTTTCTCATTGGGTATTTGATTCAGGTATTATTAGGCAGGATCAATGGAATGATTTTGTAAAATCTCAAAATAAAAGTAGAGCATAATAATGCCTTAGTGTATAAAATGAAAAAGTAGAGGTTGAAAAAGTTGGCTGTTTTGCGACTTGCCTTAGTGGCTGTTGCAAAATAGTCAAATTTGAGGCGTGCGAGCTCAAATCGAACGAGTCGTACATTAAGTACGTCGCAGTGAGATTTGAGCGAAGCCAACGAAAAAGTTGGCTGTTTTGCGACAGCCAAAGGAGGTGAAAGATGTGGGCAGTTATAGGCGGATCAGGCTTTGAACATTTTGATGGTTTTGAAACGGTGAGCGCAATTGATCCAGAAACTCCTTTTGGTCAAGCTTCGAGTGGGATTAAAAGAGTTAGAATCAATGGTGTCGATCTTGTGTTTGTTTCTCGTCATGGAGAGCATCATGAACTTTTACCAAGTGAAGTGAATTATCGTGCAAATATTTTTGCTCTGAAAAGAGAAGGCGTGACAAAACTCATGGCAACTTCTGCTGTTGGAAGCTTAAAAAAGGAGTTAAAGCCAGGAGATTTGGTTATTCCAACTCAATATATTGATCGCACAAAGTCTTTGCGAGAGCACACTTTTTGTGGTTCAGGGGTTGTTGGCCATGTGTCTCATGCTCATCCTGTTCATAGGGAATTGGTTGAAGCTTTAAAACAAAATAGTCATTTATTTGATTTTTCAATTCATTTTTATAAAACGTATGTTTGTATTGAAGGCCCTGGTTTTTCAACACAAGCAGAATCTAATTCATATCGTTCGTTGGGTGCAGATATTATTGGAATGACTCATTACCCAGAGTATGCTTTGGCTCGCGAGGCGGGATTGGTTTATTTTCCATGTTGTTTTGTTACGGATTATGACTGTTGGGACGATTCTATTGCACATGTGACTCTGGAAGAGGTTGTAAAAGTCATGAAAAACAATAATGCAAAAGCATTTAAGTTAGCCAGTGTGTTTATTGCACAAACAATGGATTTATTATCCAAAGGATGTCCAGAATTAGGGCTTCAGTCTGGATTAATGACTCCTTGGGATTCGATTCCTAAGGATAAACAAAATTGGCTTCGTATTTTGAGAGATTAGGATTTGGTCAATTTATTTTCATCTAAGAGACCTTCTTTTTTTCCTTATGATCTTGCATGGCTGACCACAAGTCATACTGCGTTTGAAGGTTCATCCAGAACTGGGGAGTATTCGCAAAAGCATCTGCTAAGGATAATGCGACTTCAGGGGAGACTCCTCTTTTTCCATTAACAATTTCATTAACTTTTGCGTAAGTCCATCCCATATGTTTTGCGAAACTTTGTTGAGTGAAACCATGAGGTTTTAAAAATTCTTCTAAAAGCATCTCCCCAGGATGAGTGGGCTTTCTATTTTTAGGTAACATTTTTTCCTCCAAATTATTTGTGATAGTCTATGATTTGAACTTCTTCAGGTCCGGCCAACGACCACTTAAAAATTACTCTCCATTGATCATTTATGCGAATGCTATAAAAGCCTTTCAACTCTGCACTTAGAGGCTCTAAGCGATTACTCGGTGGAACCCTTAAATCAACCAATTTTGATGCCGCATTTAACTGGTCTAACTTCCGTACAGCAACCGCATGCAACTCATTTGGTAGTTTTCTCGCATACCGACTACTTTCTCCATAAAAAAGATCTCTAGCTGTTTTATTCCCAAAGCTGCAAATCATGTCTTAATATATCGTATATCGATATATAAGTCAAATTACAGTTTATATGCGTTCAATTTTTGAGTTAAGCAACCTAGATTTGCCCGGACTGTTCACCTAACCATCTCTTTTTTATTGGGAACTTTAGGTCCAAGTTTTACAATAATTAGTGGCTGTTGCAAAATAGCCAACTTTTTCGTTGGCTTCGCTCAAATCTCACTGCGACATACTTGATGTACGACTCGTTCGATTTGAACTCGCGCGCCTCAAATTTGACTATTTTGCAACAGCCACTATTTGGCAATGGATGTTACAGAGTCTTTTTTAAAGTTGTTATTAACAAAAATAGTTTGCAAATTTATCTTCTTCACATTAGAGATAGTAGTAAAGCCAATCTAGAGGTTTATTCTAACAATACACTTCCGACTTACGATGATGAGGATTGAGTTAGGTGCCTAAAAAGAAATTACATCCGTGGAGAAAGTGCCCACCAGGAAAACACTGGAGAAATTCTTCAGAAGTTGACGGTTATACAACGAAATCAGGCAAATTTGTTCGAGGACATTATCGTAAAGCCACATGTGTAAATAACCCATCTCGAAAAGACCAAATTTACCAAGAAGAGATGATGCTGATTTCTGAAAAATATTTCTCCAATCTAAAACATCTTTCTAATAAAGGTTTAAGTAAATATTCTCAATCTAAAAAATTTGATAATTTGATACAGGGTTGGACTAAGTATTGGAATGAAGTTTTAAAACCCAAAGTACCCTTAGATCCTCATCTTGTGAAAGCCCTCATCGCTACTGAATCTAGTTTTAAAACTCGCACGAAAGTTAAGGCTGGGAAAAGAGCTGGTTTCGCCAGAGGCCTACTTCAAGTTACTGACTGGACAGTAGAAATTTTGGCAGATGAAAAGGGTGAACTTCGTGACAATTTGGTTAATGTTAATCAAAAAGATATGACTGATCCAAATCTAAATATTGCTGCGGGGATTAGATGGCTATTTAGAAAACAAGAAACTGCTTCTGCGAAACTTAAAAAATCTGCGGATTGGATATGGGCTGCTGCCGATTATAAAAGCTATACGAAAGAGTTCCAGAACAATCCAAAACACGAACAAATGAATAAACTTATAGCTATTTATGAAACCCTTAAAAAGGATGGCTCTAAAAATGAATAGACTTCGCACAATAATTATCCTGTTTCTTATGAACCCCTTTATTTTATCAATGTATTCTGGTGAAAATCACCGACTACTCAATGATGAAGACTTCGCACTTGTTCACATATCAAATAGAACCGGCCCAGCCTTAAGTTCTATTTTGGGTGTTGAACCCTATTGGAGATCCTATCACGAATGGCTTTGTTTTTCGTCGGAAGAACTCGATTTAAAAATCTCAGAACATGAACTAGAAGAGTTGACGCTTGTGCCAACGCTAGCGATTTGGTTTGATGGCCACCTCTACGAATTCGAGGTATCCACAAGTACAATTGGTGAGTCTGGAATGGATGTCTATCATGAATGGGAGATGCTACTTGAAAATGAAGACTCATTTTGTGTTATGGCGGCTTTTTTACAGAATCTTGGAACTCAAGATCGCTCACTGTGGATTTTGCAAACCTTAAAAACGGCCAAAGGTTATTGGCATGAGTCCGATCTTGAGTAGCTTTATATGATTAGTCATTTAGGGTCTGGGGCTTTTCTTGCTCCGCTTGTCAGCCTTCTTCAGATTCAGTCTTCGCTCCCGCCCTTGGGAAATCGTTTTTCGCTTTCACACGTCAAGAGCTGTGAATTTTCTTTTGAAGGAGACTGCCAACCTAATGAATATTGAGGTGGAACTACGCCATCTTAAAAAAACGGTAAAACTATGGGAACCGTGGGAATTTTGAAAATGCGGGAGAACCCGTGTGGGAGATGGCTGGTTATAAATTTAGCCGTATCGGGGTTTTCTTTAATATAAAAACAAAACTCAAATTGACTCTGAAAAAAAATCGATTCGACCGTCGGTCATATCTCCTGTTTGAGTTTTTAAAGACCTTCATTTGAACGAAATGCGGAGTGGTGTTAACTTATCAATAGTTTTTTTATTTCGAAATAATCACTAAATTGACTTGTGACTTTTCTTGGTCTTAAGAAGCCTTAGTCCTTAGTTTAAGAAATTGATCAGGGTTTTATCTTTATAAAAGACATTTAATCTTTCTTTTTTGAGAAAAAGAGTTTTATTTCAATAGTTTAAATTTTTACAAAGAATGTATTTTTTGTGGCACTGAATTTGCTAATTTGAGTTGAAATTATTCATAGGTGGAGTTTTGAATTTATAAAATATCACTTTGTTTTAATAAGTGGTTTTGTAACATGATGACTGTTTTGAGTGGTCATTGTGTTTAAAATTGGAGGGGAAATGGAAACACAAATCAATACTAAAAATTTAGTTAATCAGAAGTCATTATTAACAAATTTAGATCGGTTTTTAAAGGCTCATCAACTATTAGTTGATTACAATCGAAAAGATTCTTTTTTTCAAATATCTCAAGTGGATTTAAAAGATCAATATGGACAGACGGTATGTTCGGGAAGAGGGAGGGGGCCAAATCATCATGTTGGTGCGTTAGCTGAAGCCATTGAAAACTACTTATTGTTAAAAAATAATGATCAAGTCAGTAAAATTAGAAAATCAACTAAAATTGTTCGACAGCCCTTCATTGAATCTGATGAGGTCTTAAATCATTTACTTAATCTTAAAAACGAAGAAAGAATCAAAACAGTTTCTTTTAAGAGGATTCAAAATAGTCAAGATTCAATTGAGGTTCCTGCATTGTACATTAATCCATTTGAAAAACAATTAAATGGAAATTCGTTTCAAGAAAGTTTAATTAAAAAGTATTCATCACGTTGTGGTATTGGTGTCGGGGCTACTTTTGAAGATAGTCTTTTGCATGGAGTTTATGAGTGCATTGAACGTCATGCGTTGTCGTCTTTATTTTTTCAAATCGCAGTATCAAATGATAAAATTCAAAACTGGAAAATGGTTCATTTAAATTCTACAAATGAAAATATGATAAAAAACAAAATTGAGCAAAAGTTTGGTGGCAAAGTGTATTGTTTAATTGGATCCTATTTTGAAACAACAGTGAGTGTTGCCTTTTTGGTATTAGATGAAGGTCACTGCTTTTTTATGCCTCAAGTGACTTCATCTTGTTCTGTTTTTCCAAAAAAATCAATTTTGAGTGCTTTAAATGAGCTATTGCAAGTTTGTTTGCTATATGATGCGAACAATTTTTTAAAAGATAAGAAAGCTTTTCATTTATTAACTCAATATCCTAAGTTAAAAAATTTGTATTTTCCAAATCATGATTTGTTTGATCGTTTATCTGTTCAGAGTCGATTAGATGGTGATAAAGTTTTTTTAAACTCAAAGGATGAATTAAATCATGTGTGTTCTCAACTTGAGTGTGAAGGGTATTATCCTTTTTCACGTACTTTAGAGTCACAATTTTTAAAGTCGACTCAAGTTTTTGTTCCTCAATTTGATCGATTTTATTTGATTCGAAGTGGAATTCCAGTGGTGCCACAAAAAGAATTGGCTGCATAAAGGGGGGCTTGTTTCTAAATGTCTATTTTTTTTCTTCTAATTCGTTCCAAATTGTATAGAGGGAGTCAACTTGATTTTTTTTATTTGTAATAATCTGAATTTGTTCATTGAGTTGAGTAGAATCAGAGAGAATTTCTGGGAGTTCTAATTTTAACTGGGCTTCTGAAAGCTCTGCTTCAGCTTGTTCAATTTCAGTTTCAATTGTTAATAAACGTTTTTTATCCTTATAAGAAAGTTTTGGTTTTTTGATTGTCGACTGAATAGGTTTGTTTTTTTCAAGTTTTATTTGGGAGTCTTTTTTTGTTTCATTTCTGTCTTTTAGCCATTGAAGAAGGTCGGCATATCGTGTTTGATGACCTTGCCCATCTAGAGCAAGATACTCTGTGCAAGTTTGTTCTAAAAACCATCGATCATGAGAGACTAAAAGAACAAGTCCTTCAAACTGATTGATGGTTTCCTCAAGAACTTCGATGGATTCAATATCAAGGTCGTTCGTTGGCTCATCTAAGATGAGAACATCAGCCGGTTGAAGTAAAATTTTTGCAAGAAGAAGACGGGCTTGTTCACCGCCTGATAATCTAGAAATTTCTTGATTGAGCTGATTGGGAGTGAATAAAAATCGACTGGCATAAGAGGAGACATGAACAGATTGATTTTTAAAGGTGACATAATCAGTTCCGTCGCCAAGAAATTCCATTAAATTTCTACTTAAGGGAAGAGAATCTCGATTTTGTTCAAAGTAAACAATTTTAAGTTGATCAGCATAAAAGATTTCACCTTTATAAATATTTAATTCTCGATTAATAGATTTAAGTAAACTTGTTTTTCCACTTCCATTATTGCCCAGTAATCCAAGACAAGTTTTCGGTCCCAGTCTTATATTTAAATCATGAATCATAAGATCTTCAGTAAAGGAAAGAGAAAAATTCTTAATTTCGAGTAATTTTTTGGTTTTACGTTCTTGAGTGTCTACTTCGATTCGACTTTGTATTTGGGCCGCTTTGTTTCGATTTTTTACTTTTTCTAGTTCATCAAGTAAGCGGTATGTCTTATCAATTCGAGAACGACTTTTTGTCGTTCGAGCTTTGACTCCAGAGCGAAGCCACTCAACTTCTTTTTTTGCCTTATTGGTTAAAGCACTTTGAAGTTTAAGTTGAGCGTCAATGTAATGGTTTTTTTCTTTTAAAAAATCAGTGTAG
>CAYMLA010000053.1:6604-10792 GCA_964390785.1 uncultured Bdellovibrionales bacterium
AGAATTCGATTAGAAATACGAGCTAAAAACATTCGGTCATGACTAACAATAATAAGAGATTTTTGAAATAATTTGAGGGTTGATTCTAGCCAAAAAATGGCTTCCCAATCCATATGATTGGTTGGTTCATCTAGAATGAGGAGATCAGGGTCTGAAACAAGGGCTTGTGCTATTGAAAGTCTTTTTAACCAACCTCCAGATAAAAGAGCGATTTTCATATCAAAGTCGTTAAAGCCACATTGACTAAGAACGGTAGCCACTTTTATGGGAGCATCGCAATCATCAAAGAAGTTGTTTTGTTTGACATGGTCAAGAAGTTGTTCGGTAATTGTTTTTTCTTTGTGAAAGTTGGGAACTTGTTCTGAAAAAGAAAGAACGGCCATTGATTTTTTGCTGACGTCGCCTTGATCTGGTTTGTCTAAACCACAGATGATTTTAAGAAGAGTTGATTTACCGGCTCCATTTGGGCCAATTAGACCAATTCGTTCTCCTTCAAAAATGCTAAAGCTGAGGTCTTCAAAGAGAGATTTAGCCCCTAAAGTTTTGCTAATATTATATACAGTGACTAGTGGAGAAGGCATAGAGTCGTTTTGCAGCAGTCATTATTTAGAGTCAAGCAAAATGACTTTATATCGAGATAAATCGTCAATGGGAGCCACTTGAATTTGAAAGGAAGCAATGCCATAAACATAGTTGTCGGCAAAAATACTTCGTCTAAATTGATCGTGTTTTTTGCTTCTATCAAGTGATAGGTGTCCCATGGGTTCAATCTCAGTCGTTGAAACATAAAAAAGTCTCAATTCAGAAGAGTGTTTGTTGGAGCAAATTTGTTCACGCATTTGGGTGTTTGGCTGTAATTGATAAGTGCAAACATTTTCATAAGTGTTTATTGGTAAGGCAAGAATGTTTTTGTGAGCATAATAGGTAAAAGCTTTATGATCCCAACTGGCTTCGCTCCAGCCCTTTCCAAGAAGTTCACTTTTAACTTCCACAGGATTTTTCATGTCTGAGACATCAAAAATTGAAACTTTAACTCCGGTCACGCGCCCATTTTCGTCGGCTTCACTTCCTGCTGTGAGAAGATGCTGTTCGTCAAGCATGTGTATGTAAGACGAAAATCCAGGGACTTTAAGTTCTCCCAGAACAGTTGGTTGAGTCGGATCTTTTAAATCAATTGTGTATAGAGGATCTACACGTAAAAAAGTGACAACAAAACCTCGTTCGCCCCAAAATCGGACGCTATAAATGGACTCTCCATCAGCAAGTGCTTCTGTTTTACCGATGATTTCAAGATGAGATTGATTTTGTTTTAGAGTAAAAACGCGATTATGTCTTTTAACATTTCTTCCCCACCACCAAATCACTTTATTTCCGTCGTTTTTAATATTTTCATATTCTTCAATGGTGACTGCGACTCGTAGGATGTCATCATATTCATCAAGCGAAAATTGATTTAAGATGTGTCCGGGAACAACGCCGCTGCTTGTATAGGAGCTTGAATCAGAGTCTGTTAATTCAAACTTGTGAATCACTGTTTTATTAGTGTCATTTTCGTTTAAGCTCCAGTAGCCAATTCGATTTGCTAGGTAAAGAGATTTTTCTGCCATGTAAATATCATCAGTTCCAGCTAAAATATAATTTTGATGAATTTTGTTGTTGATTGTATTTAAAGTGACAACCGAGACATATCCGTTTTCAGTATCGAAGTTTGGTAGATAGACGGACTCACATTGATTCAACTGATTTTGAGGGGTCATATTTTCTTTTAATGATTCTTTAACAAAAGATTCTGATCTGAAAAAATCAGTTAAATTTAAATCAGAAATAATTTTTTTATTCAGCTCAAATTGTTTATCTAATTCTTTAATGTAGGCATTTTTTGTTTTCTTTCGGCCATTGTTATCCCATCGATTGATTTCTGTTTTGATTTGATCAGGAAACAAGCGATAATCTTTAATGACTAATCGAATGCTTTCGTCAAAAAATCTCATTCCAACATAATTTCCTTGAAAAGAATAGATGTTTTCAATTTGAGGTCTATAACGATCTTCAATGTTGATTATGGATAAGGCAATTTTATTGGTTTGATAAAAAGGAGGAGCAATAGCACTATCGATTCTTTCAGCTTTACCTAAAGAAGGTTCACTCCCAGACACTGATTTTGGATAATAGTTTGAGACAATCATAGATACAATATAAAGTTTATTTTTAGAAAGAGACATGGCTAATGTTTGTCCTTTAACAGAAATTGAAGAGATGATTTGTGTTTGGTCTGCAGGCCAACTTTTTAATATTTTTAACTGACTTGAGTTTGAATTTTGCGACAAGTGATAAATGTAGTTGCCGTCATTTTTTACAAAATCAGCTTCGTCAATATTTTCTACTTGATTGTTTGTTCCTGTTACATTTTCAGGACTGCTTTCTGTGTTGGTCGTGTTTTTGCTTTCTGAATTTTGAACATCTGCCACAGGGGCGATTGACGATTCAGCCAATAGAGGCCTCATGATCATGTAATCATCACGATCAAAGCTTTCAATTCGTTCGAGGTAAATCTTTTCGAGTTTAGAAATTAGAAGTTTTCGAAAAGCTTCTTCTGATGATCGACAATCATTTTGAGCTTTCAAATGAAATTTTGTTTGGGTGTTTTGATGGGTTGCGTTTGAAGAGTCATCAATTTGATTGGTTTGGTCAGAAGGTTGATTATCTGTATTGTTTTGAGATGAATTTGAATTTACATAAATTGGATGAGTTTCATATTTGGACTCAAAACATCCAGTTAGAATTAAGAAAAAAGCAAATAAGGTAAAATTGAAAATGAATAATTTCATAGTGGCTCCCTTTTTTATATTAATAAGGCAAGGCTTATGCCGCTTTTGGAGTTTTTCAACTCATTAAAATTTAAGTGTTTTTATTAGTTAACATTTTAAAAAGCTGTATTTTTCGAATAAGGATTAGACAGTAGAATGAGAATTATGAAAAATTCTTTATGAATTTAAACATATACCTCTATTCATTGAAAACTTACTTTTGTTTAATCACTAGACGAATTTGTAAGTTTGTAATTTTAAAAATGCCTTTGATCTCATAATGATAAAGTAAAAAATAATTTTTGATTTATAGAGTGGCTGTTGCAAAACAGCCACTCTATAAATTGTGCAACAAATTTTGTTTTAATTGGTTTTGTTAATAATGAATTTTTTACTTGTTGTGGAAAGAATTATAAATCGCTTTGGACTTTTTAGAAGTTTAGTTTTAAATAGTGCTTAGTGTGAAATAGGAAAAGTGATTGTTGATAAGTGGAGTTTGCGTTATGATTTTTGTAAATGCAGTAAAAATGATTTTCGAAGTGATCTTTTTAAGTTTTTTTGTATTTAGTTTAAGTGGGTGTGGTTTATTTGAGAATGATTCTTCAGGAGGATTATTTTTTTATCCCTTTCAGTCTATGAAAACAGTCGATGAATTAGCTCATCAGTCAGAACGAATTTGTCTCAATTCACAGAATTGCCAAGACAATATAGCTTTGTTGATTGGGAAGATGGAAGGTGTTCCTTATCAGTGTACAAGTTTTTTACTAGAAAATGGCATTATGGGTACTAATTCACATTGTATTCCTGAACATCTGGTTTCTGGATCTGATTGTGAAGGTGAAATAGCTGTCGCGTTTTTATCAGATGAAAATTTTTCTCGTTCAGTATTTCAGTGTGATCAATTGCTCTATCGTTCGAGTCAAAATTCAGGTTATGCAGACAAAATTGATCTTGCTTTTTTTTCTTTGAAAAATTTTGATCAAATTCAACGTAAACCTTTTGAATTTTCAAGAGAAGGAATTGAGGACGAAACGAGTTATGACGTGTTTGTTGTTGATCCTCCGGGAAAAGACAAAGTTAAGTTAAATGTGATACAAGGTTTTTTTCGTTTGAAAACGGGAATTGCAAAAATGGAATATCATGTTGATCTTTTTGGCTATGGTTATCAATCTGAACGAGATGAAATTGTGCATCTTTATTTTAATTTTGATCAAAGAATAATTAAGGGCAATTCTGGCGCTCCTGTTTTAAGACAAGGGCGAGCTTTAGGTACCGTTTTTGCCATTTTTTCTGAAAATGATGAAATTAAAGAGGAAGAGGCTTTTCGTTATGAGAAGTTAAAAGCCTATATGTCATCAAAAGAAAATCTTCGAATCGGTTT
>CAYMLA010000054.1:0-10749 GCA_964390785.1 uncultured Bdellovibrionales bacterium
CATGAGTGGCTATTAAAACAGTTGTCCCTTGTGCGTTTGCTCGAGCAAATAAATCCATAATGTCTTCAGTTAAATCAGGATCTAAATTTCCTGTTGGTTCATCAGCAATTAAAATTCCTGGTTGATGAATAAGAGCTCTCGCAATTGCTGTGCGCTGTTGCTCGCCTCCGGAAACTTGTTCTGGAAATTTATCTTTTTTTAGAGAGAGTCCCACCAAATCAAGCATTTCATTGACTCGACTTTTAATGGGAAAGGCATCATCTCCTCTAATTTTTAAAGGGAGAGCCACATTATCAAAAAGCGTTTGTCCGTATAAAAGACGAAAATCTTGAAAAACCACTCCGATTTTTCTTCTAAAATGAGCGACTTGATTTAAGTTTTTTTTCTTTACATAAAACCCTGCAACATCCACTTCACCAGACGTGGGACAATCAAAGGCCGAAATCATTCGAAACAAAGTTGTTTTACCTGCACCACTGGGACCTGTTAAAAAAACAAATTCCCCTTTTTCAATTTTAAAACTGACATTTCGTAGGGCATGAACGGGACCGGGATAAGTTTTATAGACATGAGAAAATGAAATCATAATTTTATTCTATCGATTCTAATGAAAGTTGGCCAGAAGCCAATTGGTCTAGAATTTGAGCATGTTGACTTTGTAAAACTCTTTTTACGGTTTCAGGCGGCAAATTAAACTTTCCATAGGGCGTTTTTATGCTTTTTAAAACAAGTCCGTTACGAAAGACTCGACTAACGATATGGGGAGTTGTCTCTCCCCAATCTTCCGATTGAACATGATAAACAACACCTAAAATCTCAATGTCTGTATTTAATCCATCAACCATAATACAAATTCCATCCCTCTTTTATATAATTGACAACTTTACAATAGCCACCATATATCACTTTGAACAGAGTTTATCGTGAACCGTTCTCTCAGCCAAGAATTATCCAGTTTTAGCCCACCTCGTCCCGTTTCTCTTAGAGGCGTCAATGTCGCGTCGAACAATTTTACGATTCTCCACTGGAGATTCTTATAAAACATTTCAGATGCAGATTGCAAGAAATGAAATATGTTATTTTATTTTAAGGGTTTAGCTCTTTGTCCAAAATCTTATCCTCGCCTTAAGGCCTGTAAAAAAAGTGAAGTGTTTTGTGCCTTTTGTCTGTCTCAACAAAAGACTAAATTTTCTGGACAATCGACCGATGAGTAGGACATGAGTCGCGTTTATTTACCCCAACTTTTGATGAGTCTTATGTTTGTTGTTTTTATTTTTCTATTGGGTTGTTCCGATAGCCCATTCGGTGATGATTCTTCTAGCTCAAGACAAAGTGAAAAACCTTATTGTAGTTCTTCTATTTCTTATTCAAGTGGAATTACGGTTTTTGGCAAGGCCACCTATCAAGCCAGAGAACTAACACAAAATAAAGACATGCTTGGACACCCCGGTTCTGCTCGACCTATTCGATATGCAGAGATTCAAGTGTTAAATTCATCCCAATCAGTTATTCAATGTGCGGAAACCGATCTCAATGGAAATTATTCTTTTGAGGTTGAAGATAAAACTCAAACCATCATTATCAAAGTCAATTCAAGAGGGGATAACGATTACATTAAACTTAGCGTATTAGACAAGCCGAGCACAAAAAGTCCTCATTTTATTTCAGCAACAAAAACAATCACTCAGGGATCGTCGACTGTTCATGTTGCAACAATAAACGCTGAAGCAACAGGATCTCTTGAAGGAGGAGCTTTTAATATTTTTGATCAAATTCTTAATGCAAATTTATTTTTAATCGAAGAAACGAAAGATTGTGAAAGCGTTCCTTATTCATGTCCTATTTTTTCTCCCACAAAATTAATCGCTTATTGGTTGCCCGGTGTAAACCCAGGAACCTATCTTGGCATCAATGGAGCACTCACTTTTTATCTTCCTGATGATCGCTCGCTTTATCTCCTTGGGGGCAAAGAGGGCGATACTGATAATTTTGATACGGATCATTTTGATAATTCCATAATCATCCATGAATATGCTCATTTTTTAGAACACACCTATGCTGGACTTGACTCGCCAGGAGGATCACACGATGGAAATTCCATTTTAGACCCTCGACTGGCTTGGAGCGAAGGATGGGCCAACTTTTTTCAATCTGCTGTCACCGGTGAACCCTATTACATTGATACTTTTGGTAATATTGATGGAAATGGGGCAATGCTTTTTTTTGATGAAAATCTTGAGTCGGGCACGATAGACACTCCCAATTCAGGCAATGACGGTGAAGGGAATTTTAGAGAATTCTCTATTTCACGCACATTATGGGACTTAATTGACCCTCATCCTATTTCTGGAATGGGAAGCAACGAATCTGGTGATACAGCACAAATTCCTTTTATTGCTCTCTGGAATGCATTTAGTAGTACAACTGAGGGACTTAACAAATCAGACACTCGCTTTAGAAACATTGGTCTTTTTTATGAATACCTTTTGGATCTCAATATTGATGCAACAGAAATTATTCAAACCCTTCAATCTGAACTTCAAGCCGAAGATCGAAGAGACTATGCTGCTCCTATTGAAACATCAACAACGCAATGCTCTCTAAAAACCCTCATCGGAGAACTTGATCAAGGGTATCTCGAATATTCCAATCAGTATGCCTCAAATGATTTTTACCATTATAAACACACAGGGGGGCGTCTCAAATTGGAACTGATTTACTCTCAAGTGAGCGAATCTAAACCAACAGATTTAGATCTCTTTCTTTATAAAAATGAGTATGTTTTTGGGCTTTCTTCTGACATCATTAGTTATTCTCAAAAACGATTTGGTGAAACCGAAATGGGGGAAGAAACAATTGACTTATCCTCGCTTTTTGCTGGTGATTATATGATTAATGTGCGTGCCTATACACGCTATGGCGTTGGACAGGGTGCGAGATATTATTTAAAACTAAATGGAGCTAATTTGTGTCCCACTCAATAAAAAAACAATTATTTATTTTATTTTCTTTTTGTTTTATTTTACTTGCTCTTGTTCTGAGATCAGATTTGAATGATTTTTCATCTCAGTCTGACAAATATCTTCAACACAACTCAACTCATTCTCTATCTGTTCCTGTGCACTATAAACCTGGAACGTCTTTTTTAATTGACATTAGTGGTGACATCAATGACGAAAATAAAACCATTATTTTAACCGGCTTTATCAAATTACTTAAAAACAAAACTCATCTTCATTTAAAGTGGTCTTTGCCAGAAGGCGTGACACTCATCTCTGGTGACATGACTTCAACTTTAAAAAACAAAAAAAAATGGGATGAAAAATTCACTTCAATTGAAGTCGCCTATTCTTATCCTCCGCAAAAACCCATTTTGTTAACAGCTTACGAGATTAATCGTTCAAATAAAAAAATTGGCAACGGAGCTCTTTGGCATTTTCCTCATCGAGCCCCAACGGAGTCTTCTTTAAAAACTCATGTTCTTGAAAAAGCTCACGTTAAAGGCAAGCGTTTTATTCAATAATATCGAGTGACACTTATCAACACAACTTTCCGTATTTCACACCAACCAGTAAAACTAAATATGATCCCAGCCATTATTTAGTGGCTGTTACAAAACAACCATTATTTAGAACTTGGCATCCTTATTGTATAATAATTGATAAAGTCACCATCTCGTAAAAATGAGCCTTTGACTGTGTTGACCATGAAATTTTTATAAGGAGCTAGCTAATGTTTACATACACAAGCCCGTCCAAACAATTTTTTTGCTATGCCCTATCTTTATTGGTTCACCTAAGCCTTGCTTTTGCTGCAATTCATTTTATAACACCTCAGAGGTCCGATTTTGAACCGATTCTTATTGAGTTTACTCCAACTCTTCCCATTGGAAATCAAACTCATACTCTCACAACAAGTGACGTTGTAACTTCTCCCGATAAAAGTCAGTCGTCTTCTCCTTTGATTTCTGATGACCAATCCATAAACGCTGAACAAGCTATTTCTCCTGCTCCCTCTCAAGTTGAACCTCCCTCCCAAGTTGAGTCTCCCCCTCAAGTTGAACCTCCCTCCCGAGTTGAGTCCCCCCCTCAAGTTGAACCTCCCTCGCAAGTTGAACCCCCCTCTTCTGTGGTTGTTGCCCCTTCTTTTCAAGAAAACACTCCCCCAGAAACAGAGTCTTCAATGGATGACGTTGTTGTTCCAATCGCAAAAGAACTTCCAAGCAAAGCAGAAAATCAAGAAGATTCTTCGGTCGTCGTTCCTGTCCCAATGAAACAAGTTGCTCCAAATTTTCAAGATAGAAAACAAGCTTATTATAAAAAAAGAAAATCTGAAATCAATCAATCAAAACGACCATCTATTTTGGGACAAAAAAGAGTAACCCACTCAAAACCAAATGTGTTGGCCTCTCATTCACTTGCTAATGAAACCGGAAAATCAAATGTTTTAGGAAAAAATCGTCCCTTTAATTCAAGAACAAAAGGCCCTCTAGCCGCGCCCAGAGGGGAGGGATTAGAAAATGGCCGTCCGGGATCAGCATCTCGATATGGAATTCCAACAGGAACATCTCAAATTCGTAGCTTTAGTGAGTTAAAAAAAATGCCTGGAAATTCTCCTCCCGCTTATAGTTACGAAGATCGTTTCAAGAGAAGAGAAGGAACTGTTGCTTTTCAAGCTTATGTGACTCAAAATGGACAACTCACTCATTTTAAAAAAATAAAATCTTCAGGTCATGGTACTCTTGATACTAAAACACTTAAGGCATTAGAAAAATATCGTTTTTATCCAGGACAAGAGGGGTGGGTTGAAATCCCTTTTAAATGGACGCTTAAAGGAGGGGTAGAAGAAATGCCCTCCTTTTTAAGACGAGGTTAGCACCACTATTTGGTGTTTTTTTTAAACAAGCCCCTTAAATAACGCGGTTGAAGGTCTTGATGACAAACTAAATAATTTCCATGAGTCGGATCATGCGCCAAGTAACAATTTTCAACCCACTCTGAAAACTGATAAACGCTTGCTAAAACTTTAACGTTGTTCGATTGAACTTTAAATTGCAAAAGAAGCTCTCTTCCTAAAATGGAATAAGCACATTGATTGGGTTCAAAAGCAAATGTGGCTGACTTTAAGATTGGCTTTCCCTTTTGTTCACCAACGCTTACCTTTAAAAGAGAGCCAATTTCACTTTCACATTCTGTTCCTAATAAATCATCTCCATGTTCACTTTTAAATGCAATATAAGGTTTATTTTCGTCCTTAATTCCAATAGTCAAAATACCCTTACGACTTGCAAATTGACCCGAGTAATCGCCAATAAATTTTTGTGCATGCTCTAAGTGCTCTTGTGGAATTTCACCATTTTCTATTATTATTTCTTTACATCCAAGAAAAAAAAGTGAAACAAAAAATACGAATAAGACATTAATCCTTAATAAACCCACATCAACCTCCTTATTGTTGTTAGAGTTATTAACTTGAAAACTTTTCTTATCTTAAAGCAGCCTCTATTTAGTTGGCTGTTTTGCAACAGCCACTATTTATCGTCTCCAAATAAATCACGATCTGATTTCGTTGAGCCTTGATTTCTTAATTTTGCTTTACGAACTCGCCCTCTTTTTCGTTCTTTTCTTGCATCAATGACTTTCGATTTTTTTGCTGGTGACGCCATTTGAATTTTTCCTTTCAATTCAATAAAAATATTAAGCAAAACATAAAGTGAACTTTACACTGTATCATTCGTTGCTTGCAATAGACATAGGATTTATCAGAATGACACGTTTAAGTCAAACCCTTGAGAAACACCTGAATCATTATTCCTAAGTGATTGAAAAAAATAGTTTATTCTTAATCGAGGCCCATAAAAGCCCAGTCCTGCGGTGTAAAACTCTTGTTTTTCTCGTTGGTCTGAAATTCCGCCAAAACGAAGAAAAAACCATCTTCCGAGTTTACTTTCAAACCCTCCACCCAAACGAAGATTCTTTTCTTCAATTTCCGGAACAATATCAATATCCATTCGAACTCTTAAAAAATGACCAAACAAAAGATTTGCACCCATTCCATAGAGTCTTTTTCTTTGAAGATCTTCTGGAAGACCTTTGCTACCAAAAGCTAAATTTTGACTCACAAAAGCTAAACCGAGGTATTCATTCAATGTCCATAAAAAGCCCATATGAAAATCAACTCTTTTTTCTTTCTCTTGATCCCAAGAAAATGTAATGTACTCAACGTTAAATCCCCAAGCTAAGCTTGGAATTAAAAAATCACCGGCACTGATCTGCCAGCCATCATATTTGTATTCAGACTCAGAATTAAGTGGACGTTGATTTCTTTTTATATAACCTAATGCTGCAGGAAAAAGATTCCCCTTGTGATTATCTGATAAAAAAACACCATTGGAATGATCCCAAGTTCCTTTGTCCCAACAAGAATATTGATGAGCAAATCCAAAGCGATAGCCGGGCAAATGAACAATTGAGGCGGGATTTATAAAAGCAGATTCAATGGAATCGGCAGAGGCATATCCAGCATCTCCCATTGAGGATGAAACGGGATGAATCATTTCACTTGAAAGAGCCCACGGTCCATAAAAAAATAAATTTCCAAGAAAAAATACTAAAGCTGTTTTTTTCACAACAACACTCCACCGTAGCTATTTGCAACTGTCACTAACTATATGATGGAAATCTTATTGACGAAAGCAAAAACTAACAAAATGAGAACAATCGCCGGGTTCATCTCCCGTTTCACATTCTTTTGTGAAATCATATTGAGGACCGAACTCTCTTGAATAACATGGATTAGCTCCCTTTGGCACAACGCATTTTTCATCGAGATTCACAAACCAGTCTTCAACAAAGAGATGTTTTCGAATTTTTTGATATTTTTCGTAAAGATCCGAGCTTGTCTCTGAGGGTAATGGATCGGGCAAGTGACTGCACTGATCCTTATCATCAAAATTAACAATTTTAAGTCGCAAACTTGAATCACAATCCCACAAACCAACGTCCACTTCACTTGTTTGCTCCTTCGTTAAATCAATCTCTTCAATTTGTTTTAAAACTCTTTTAGGATTGTTGATATATGAAGTGCTGACTTGTTCAAAGTCAATTTTATACCCACGTCCGTAGGCAAGCAATCCTTGTTGATCGCCTGAGTTGACTTCTTTACGAAAAGATTGCGGTGAAAGAGCTGAGTAGGATTGATCTTGCAGATCTTCCTTATTGTAGGTTAGCGTTAAATAATGAGTGTTGATCAATGCCTTTCTAAGATTTTGATTGTTATCTTCAGACTCATTGAAATAAAGCGAGGCTTCAAAACGTCTTTTTCCAATTCCCCTCCCACCCAATAAGTAATTCACTGGTGTTTCAATGGAAACAACAGAAAAAATGGTGTCGAGCACATTTTCTGCCGTTAATGAAGACCAAATATTGGAATAATCAACACCTTCTAAAATTGAACCGGTTGAAGCAATTGATCCTAACGCTGTTTTAGGACGAATCGCCACTTGCATAACAACATCACGATTGTTTTTACTGTTTTCTAAAATTGACCTTAAGGTCTCATGATTTACGGAATGACCAACACCAACTTGTGATTGAACATAATTTAAAAAGTCTTGATTAAGCTTAAGTCCCGTACGATCATAAGCTCCCACTCTAAAAGTAAAAAAACGATGTTGAACCAATTCCTCAACAGACTGGTCAGAAGCTAAAGAACAAGACATGTAAGTGATTTGATCAACGCTCGCATCAAAAGCAAATGGCGTTTCATCACTTAAGGTGCTTTCAGAATCTTTTGTTAAAGAATCTTCATCAGGAGGAGGGCCCCCACAATTTTGAAAAGACAAGAACAGCCCAATAAAAAACAAAAAAACAACAGTTAATGTTGGGCGAATCCATAATCGATTGTTTGTCATAAAAAACCCCTTAATCCTATTCTAGCACAATTTTACTCAATGTAAAAAAAAGAAACATCAAATAGAGCTGAATTTTATCAGATGACTGCTGCTAAACAATGGAAATGTCTCAAAAAGAGTCAAATGAGAAACAACGAAAAATGATTAACCATTGAAGAAACAAAATTGAGTCTGAGTATTGAATAATATTCAAAACCTCAATCATAAATTTGAGTTATTTTACACGATCAATTAAACTCATTTTTAAGAGATTTTAGTGATTTATTGAATTCCTTTTTTCAAGATGCAAAGAGGAAGCTGTCCCTATAATGGAGGAGATTCAAAATGGATCAAAATAATCGGCCATTTTTTTTGTTACTATTTACGTCAACACTTCTTTTTTTTCTATTGACTCTTCTGTTAGCATGCTCGCCAACAGAAAAAAAACAAACAAATGAAAATCTTCTTTTTGAAAATAAAAATAGAGAATACTACCAGCTTTCAAATGGTTTAACTGTTGTGCTTATACATTCTGAACAAGTAGGAATGGTTTCTGAGTATTTTTGTGTCAATATTGGTTCGGCTGATGAAGTCCCTGGAAAAACAGGGATTGCTCATTTTTTAGAACATCTTATGTTTAAAGGAACCCCTCGTTATCCCAAAGGAGAATATGAAAAATTAATTTCCAGCTATGGTGGTGAACTGAATGCTTTTACTTATTTTGATTTAACTTGTTATCATGCATTGATTCCACCAGAAATATTAGAGACAGTCTTAGAAATGGAAGCCGATCGTTTCCAAAATCTTCATCTTGTTGATGAGGAAGTCAATGCAGAACGAGATACTGTTTTAAGTGAGCTTGAAGAACGATCAAAAGATCCAATATCATTTGTGCGTGATAAAATTTTTTCAAGGTTATTTGGGCCAAATTCAGCTTATGGGCGTCCTGTGATCGGGTATAAATCCGATATCGAAAAGTTATCAACAGAAGATGTTATTGAGTTCTATCGTTCAAGTTACAAAACGGATCGCTCTATTTTAATTATCAATGGAGCATTTGATAAGATTAAGCTTCCAAAAGCCATTGAACGTTATTTTGGCGTTATCCCTAGTCCCCCAAAAACCAATCGCAATCCTCGCATTAACAATAAGGCTCCTCTTCCCGGACTTGTCACTCATGCTAACACAGATAACTCAAACAACCAAACAGTCTCAATAACACGATCCTATAGAGTTTCAAATTACATTAACGAGGGAGAAAGAAATCTAAATATTGAAATCCTAAACATAGTCGAAAATCATTTTTGTAATAAAGGATCAAGTTCATTTTATAATGAATTGATGACCATTCCATTTATTGTGAGCGCCTATTGCAATGCTTCAGTTTTAAAAGAACATAGCATTGTGTCTTTTTCAACGACAGTTTCAGACACAAGATATATTGCTGATGCGCAAAAATTAATAGATGAATTTATAAAAAATAAAATCTTAAATTGGGATTTAACTCAAGAAGACCTTGAAGAATTAAAAGAAAAAATCCTAGTTTCAGAAGCTCTTTCCAACGATGATTTAAGAAATGAGTCTCAATCGATTGCCTTTATGCTGATGTATGGTTATCAGTGGAGTGACCTCTTAGACTCTCCTCAAAACAAAGTTACACTTGAGATAATCAAAGATGAATTGCCTTCTATTTTTAATCCAGAAATGTCCGCAACAGGCTTGTTGTGGCCAATCGAAGGAGACAACTAGTATGAAAAAATTATTTATCGTTTGTTTTGTTTTACTCGCATTGGTCGCCTGTGATTCTTCATTAAATGACAACAGAAATGGTCTTAGCAAAGATCAAGTGAAGACCCTTGCTGAGACTGAACCTATTGACTCGACAAAACTTGATATTAAAGAACTCATTGCACCCAATACACAAATAAAACTATGGATGCTTGAAGATCATAGCATGCCTATAAATAGCTTGACTGTCTCCTTTCGAAACGGTGGACATTTTAATGAATTACTCCAAGAAAAAGGGGCGACATTGCTTTTGTCTACTTTAATCACTGATGCCGCTGGGAATTATGGATATGAAGAGTTTAAAGATTTACTCGATAAAAAATCAATTTCGTTGGGGTTTTCAAGTGAAAAAAATTTTTTTTCTGGAAGAATTTTTTTTCATAGTCAATTTAAAAAAGAAGCGCTTGAGTATTTAAAACTTATTTTAAAACAACCTCGAATTGATGAGAATCGTCTTAATATAAGAAAAAAAGAGATGATTTTTTCTCTTAAAAGAAAATTTAATTCACCAGCAAATCTTTTGACTGATTTTTTATTGCAACAATTTTCTGAGCAGATACCCGCGCTTAATCTCTTGACTGAAACTGATATTGAAACAAAATCCATTGAAGACTTACGAAATCGCTATGCAACCTTTGCGTATAAAGAAAATGTAATTTTAAGTGCTGCGGGAGACTTAAGTGAAGAAGAACTTCTGTCTTGGGTGGACGAAACTTTTTTTGAATTTCCAAATGGAACAGAAATGTCAATTCCTCAAGCCGCATTATCTCTTCAAGAGGTCGGAGTAACTCAAATTTTAAAAACTCCACCGATGGAAGAAAGTGCTCTTACCTTTACCCACCCTGGTATACCCATAAAATCCAAAGACTTTCAAAAATACAATTTATTAAATCACATGATTGGAGGATTGCCCTTTCTGAATTTGCTATTTGATACGATCAGAGAAAAACAGGGTCTTCTTTACTCAATAGGAAGCTTTTTTGATGATAATGAATCTTATTATTTTTGGAGAATTTATTGCACCAGTGTTAAGACTGAAGATGTTAAAACTGTTTATGATTTGGTGTTCG
>CAYMLA010000055.1:0-5139 GCA_964390785.1 uncultured Bdellovibrionales bacterium
AAAAATTGTTTTCGGCTTTGCTGTATTTACTTTTTTTTCACTGTCCAGATTGCAGCTGTGAGATAAGAAAAGTGGCTAAAACAGGTAATCTATGTTATGAAACATTAAAATGAGCCAAAAATCATCGAAACTTTTTACACCCGGCCCTGTTTCTTTAACAAAAGACAGCTTAAAGGCTTTAAGCCAACAGGGACTTCACCAAAATTCATTAGAATTCAAAAAACTGTTTTGTCGATACCTGAATAATTTGAAAGTCATTTTTCAAACAAAACAAGCGGTGTTTTCGTTAACCTGCACGGGAACAGGCGCAATGGAGGCGGCAATCACTAACTGTTTTTCCGTTGGAGACCCTGTACTTGTTGTTAATGCTGGAAAATTCGGTCAACGCTGGACACAAATAGCTCAGCGTTATCAACTTAAACCAACACAAATTGTTAAACCTTGGGGAGAGTCCGTCTGTATTGACGATTTTAAATCTCATTTTAAAGATAAAGACCCCTGCTTTTACAAAGCTCTTTTTATTACAGCCCTTGAAACAAGTACGGGAGCATCCCATCCAATTAAAGACATCAGTGATTGGTTTTCAAAAAATGCTCCAGAAACTCTTTTCGTTGTTGATGCCATTAGTTGTTTGGGGGCCATCCCCCTTCCGATGGACGAACTTGGAATTGATATTTTAATTTCGGGTTCACAAAAGGCTCTCGAAGGCCCAACAGGATTAAGTTTTATTTCTTTATCAACAAAAGCTTGGAAATACACATTAACTTCAGAACTGCCAAAATATTATTTTGATCTTCAAACTGAAAAAAAAGCCAATGAAAAAGGACGAACATCTTTTAGCGCTCCATCTCAACTTATCTCTGCCATGAACACCTCATTAGAGTCCATTCTTGAACAGGGGCTAGAAGCACACTATAAAAAAATCTCAACAAGAGCACAGTTAATAAGACAAATCATGGCCATCCTTAATGTGAATCTTTTTTCAAAATGTCCAATGGAAGCCATGAGTTGTTTTTATTTTCCTGATCTCAACACTCAAAAACTTAAGGAGCATTTATCCTCTCATTATCAGTTTGAGGTCATGTTTGGACAAGAAGAACTCTCTCAAAATCTGCTTCGGATTGGTCACATGGGAGACCTGACAGAAACTGATGTTTTAAACTTTATACAATCTTTGTTAAATTCTTTGATTGAACTCAATTGGATCAATAAAAACGATTCCAAAATTAAGGCCGCAAATGAGTTTCTTAATCTAAAAAAGAATTAATCCCTTTGAGCAGAGCCTTAATACTTACCAAAATCATCATCATCTAATTTTATCACTGGATCTGGCTCATCTTTTCCCCAAGAATCATTAGAGGCAAGGTTTTGAGCTGATGAATTTTGTATATTAAATTTTTCCTTTTCCGATGAAGCTTGATTTTTTTGAATTCCAGTAGAAAAAATCGAAGTTTTTGAGTTTTCGTTGATCATTTTACTCGCCCTTTTGGGTTCAGCACTTTTCGATCGATTTTTTTTATCCAAATTAAATTCATCAATCATAACTTTAAGTTGACGAACTTGACTGGATAACTCTTCTGCGGCAGCAGCAGATTGCTGACTGCTTGCTGTGTTTTTTTGAGTGACTTGATCTATTTGTTCTAAAGCGCTTACAACCTCTGAAATACCCTGTGCTTGTTCATTAGAAGCCGCTGAAATTTCATTAACAAGATCACTTACCTTTGTCGCATCAGTGACGATTTCTTCTAAGGCCTTAGCGGTCTCTTGTGCTGTAGTTGAACCATTTGACACTTTAGTGTGTGAATCCTCTATTAAAGTAGTTGTTTCTTTAGCAGCGGTTGCACTTCGTGCGGCCAGGTTTCTTACTTCTTCTGCAACGACGGCAAAGCCTTTACCGTGTTGGCCAGCTCGAGCCGCCTCAACAGCCGCATTTAACGCAAGTAAATTTGTTTGAAAGGCAATTTCATCAATAACTTTAATAATTTTTGAAATATTCTCGCTCGACTTATTAATTTCACTCATTGAGCTTAACATTTCTTTCATTTGTTCATTTCCAACATGAGCGCTTGACTTAGTTTGTTCACTTATTTTTTGTGCTTGTCTTGCATTTTCGGCATTCGTTTTAGTTTGCGATCCAATTTCTCCCATTGAACTTGTGATTTCTTCGAGACTGGCGGCCTGCTCTGTCGCACCTTGAGAAAGCACCTGACTAGATGTGGCGACTTGTTCACCGACAGAGTTCATTTGCTCAACGGATTGATTTACATTATTGATCGCCTCTGCCAAGTTTTCTGCCGCCAAATTAATATTGGACTTAAACATTTCAAATTCACCTTGATACTGCCCCTGCATACGGGCGGATAAATCTTTTTGTGCAAGGCGTTTCATTACTGACATTGCATCATTCAATGGCTTAACAAAGGAGCTTATTAATTCGTTAATTTGTCTTGCTAATTCTTTAAAATCTACACTTACTTTGCCCTCGTTCATTTTTGAAGATAAATTCCCTGCCAATATGCCTTCTGTAACTTTTCTAGCGCGAAATAAAATATTATCAATTGTCGCCATTATCTGACCGCCCGCCCAAAAAGCAAATACAAAATTTACAATATTTAAAACAAGTAAGCCTAATAAAATCATATTTCTCATAAAATAGATTGAAGCGAACGCCTCATCGCTTTCCATTTCACTTATTAGTGCCCATTTTATACCATCTCCGATTTCAACTTTTCTCCAACTCGCCAAGGTTTCAAGGTCTTCATAATTAGCAATAACACCCACACCGTCTTGGCCATTTAAAGCTTCCTTTACGGCAAATGTTTTTAAACTATTTTTTTCTTTAAATGAAGCATGAACACTAAATTTTTCAGGATTATGATAAGAGTCAGAACGCATAAAATAGTCACTTCCAACGAGATAGCTTTCTCCAGTTTTTCCCATTCCTTCACTGAGTTTCATAATCTCATTAATTGGTTTAATCGATGTTTGAACAACCAAGGCGGCTAAAACATCACCTGACTCAGAAAATATTGGATACCCAACAAATCCAGCTGGGTCATTATTGCTCCCAGCATAAGGTAAAATATCAGTGATGCCAAACTTGGCCGTAGAAACAATTTTTTTCCAAAGTTGTGCAAAATGAGTGTCTTTATAAGGGCCATAACCAAGATTCGATCCTAAATCGTCTTTTTGTTCAACAGAAATCATAACGTGGCCGTGTGAAGCACAAATAATGTATACATCATTAAAACCGTAATTTTCTTTAAAATCTTTAATTGCAGGAACTGTTTTGTGCCAAATTTTCTTGTACTCTTCTGTTGAAACATCATAGGGCTGATCTGCTCGAGTGTTCATATCATCATGGTATTGTCTTAAATTGTTAAATATCATTTGAACATCTGATGATTGAGAAAATGAAATGACTTCTTTCTCCAACTCTTTAAAATAGTGTTTTACTTCAACTGATTTAATGCTATTTATGGCTGATAATTTTCCAAATATGGTATCCCTCACTGTAGCCTGTCCTTGGTAATAGCTATATGCCGTTAACACCATGACGGGCACTAATCCTGCAATCAATAAATAGATAATTATTTTAATACGCAATTTCATAATTTAAACTCCACTTCATTTCGTTCGAAATCTACAATTGTTAGCTGTCAGTTTTTTACAATTATAATTTTACTTGTGTTTTGTTTGCTGAAAACCAGCCACTCTCTATTATTAATAAAAATATTTTAAATGAGGAGTTTTTTTAAAAAAATCAGTCTAAAGTAATAGAGTTCGTAATGACACAAATGAGACAATAGCTGCGAAGAGACAAATCTCACTGCGACGCACTTAATATATGACTCGTTCGATTTGACCTCACGCGCCTCAAATTTTACTCTTTTGCAACAGCCACTAAATAAAATCAATTAGCTCATCATTTAAAGGATTAAGAAATTCTACACCGAAACCTTTATAATTACGCAAGCCTCTGTCTTTAACCCGACAGACACGAGCATTTCCCATATCAATCCGTTTTAAATTTTCATCAATAAATTCATATGAAATCACTTCACCCTCTTGCGGAATATAAGGGGTAATAATAAAAGCCCCCCCTTTACTAATATTTCTTAACTTTGCAGTGTAAGGTCCGGCAACTAAACTGGTAAAAATTCTCATTTCAGCATTGGTGTCTTTTCGAGGAAATTTTCTTTTTTCTTTCATATTATTTCCTTTCACTTTTCAGAATGTTACAACACAATAATTTTAAAACTATAGCTCAAATACAATTGAAAAAAAAGAGAAACCGATAATCGATTTTGAAATTATACCAAATAATTGTGAGAGACATTTGTTATTATCTTTCAATTTAAAGCGACACAGGACTAGCCAAAAGATCATTCAAGAATAAATTGAATCTAAATTCACCAAAACAAATAATTTGGTGACGTAACTAATTTGATGCAAGACTAGATCCCCCAAAAAAAAATGGCAATTGTTTTATAATGTTAATACAATTATTTTGGTGATCATTATAGTATGGAACTTGTAAAGTTTGTTTTTTTAAAAAAATTTTTTGTTAAATTAAACATTAATATTTCGTCTGAATAAGTTATCGGTTGTCAGCTATCAGCAAATAGTTTTAAAATTTTAAGGACTTAAAAGAAAGAAACTAATAACTGTAAACTGCGGACGAAACGAAGTGGAGTCTCCGTTATGATTTATTGGTTTCAAAATCAATCGAATAGATTTCAAGTGTTAAGCATGGTTGTTCTTTTTAATATATCACTTTTAGTCATAGGTTTATTTCTTCTAAATGAAGTGAACATCTTAAAAGAATCAATGAATGAGAACATGATTAGTGATGTGGTCATTTCAAATCTAGGCAGTTTTGAATATTTGATCGCAGCCGTGTTTTTAATTTTAATTGTTTTATGTTTTGCTTTTGGATTAGCTGCGACAAGTATAATTAGTCGACCTTTTGAAAGGTTTTCTGATGAAGTAACAAAGCTTACTCAAGCAATAGCCAATGGAGAACTTAATCACAAAAGTGATCCTCAAAAATTCAATAAGCAATTTAGATTTATCATTATTTCTATAAATCATATGCTTGAAAACCGTGTTTTACAAGAAGTTTCAAAAAACATGAAT
>CAYMLA010000055.1:5149-10699 GCA_964390785.1 uncultured Bdellovibrionales bacterium
AGATAGATGATGCTCGAAGCAACTTAGAAAGCACGATCAAACAATTGAAAAGATTGGTTCGTCAACTCAATAATGGAAGTTCCCAAGTAGCTTCAGGAAGCCAGTATTTATCACAAGGAGCCACTCAGCAAGCAAGTAGTTTAGAGCAAATATCAAGCTCGATGAGCGAAATTGGAGGACAAGCAAATGGTAATGCAGATAATGCTGAACAGGCTTATAAGCTTGTAGAATTAGCAAAAAACTCAGCGCTACAGGGAAATGATCAGATGAAATTAATGATTAAAGCCATGAAAGAAATCAACTCCTCAAGCGTAAATATACAAAAGATTATCAAAGTCATCGATGAAATAGCATTTCAAACCAATTTACTCGCGTTAAATGCTGCAGTAGAAGCGGCAAGAGCCGGCACACATGGAAAAGGATTTTCTGTTGTAGCTCAAGAAGTAAAAAATCTTGCTGCTCGAAGTGCTACTGCAGCGAAAGAAACTTCACAAATGATAGAAGATTCAAATTGCAAAATTAATGAGGGGTCACTTGTTGTTGAAAAAACAGCCAAGTCACTTGTTGAAATAATGGAAAATGCAACCAAAGCAACAAACTTAGTAAATGAAATCTCTATTGCTTCAAAAGATCAAGCAATTGGAGTGCAGCAGGTTGTCGCTGCCATGGGACAAATCGACCAAGTTACTCAAGCAAATACTGCAACGGCAGAGCAATCTGCATCGTCAGCTGAAGAATTAAAAAAATTGGCCATTAGTTTATCGAGTTTAATTGAGGAATTTTCTCTTTCTAGCGAAGAACAGATCGAAGAAGAATTTAAGGACACTCAAGTAAATAAAAAAATTGAGGTTGTTCGTTGGAATGATTCTTTCAGCGTACAGATTCAACAATTTGATTTAGAACATCAAAGACTTTTTGATTTAATAAATGATTTTTACAATGGTCTTCGCAATGAAAATTCAAATCAATTAATTCAATCACTCGTTAAAGGTCTAAAGGACTACATTGTACTTCATTTCTCAAATGAAGAAAAAAAAATGAAAGATTTTGGTTATCCTGAATTAAAATATCAAATTGAAGCTCATAAAAAATTTGTTTCAACAATAGAAGATTACGAAAATAGAGTCGCCAGAGGTGAAACTCTAATGGCTTCTCAGGTCGTCAATTTTTTAAAAGATTGGTTAATTCAACACATACAAGTTATGGATAAAAAATATAGTGAATATTTTAATCAACGAGGAGTGTTCTAGAGAATGATTTCTGGCATAAATTGATGGAGAAATAAAGTATGGATAATGAAAATTACACTAACGATGATCAAAACTTTGAACAGCAAGAAAACCAATACCTCACTTTTACGATAGGAGAGGAGGTTTACGGCATTAACATTCTTAATGTGTTAGAGATTATTAGAGTAGTCAATATCACCTCAGTCCCAGATACTTTTGAATTTATAAAAGGGATTATTAATTTGCGTGGAAAAATTATTCCCATTATGGATGTTCGGATTAGGTTCGGGTTTAATGAAAGAGCGTTTGACGATCGCACTTGTATAATTGTAGTCAATATTAACAATATTGAAATGGGGCTAATTGTAGATCGAGTTTCAGAAGTTTTAGAGATCCCCAGTGAAAATATAGAACCCATGCCCTCTCTCAGTCAATCAGGGCATCAAAAATTTATTAAAGGCATTGGCAAAACAGAGGATGGAGTCAAAATCCTTCTTGATCTAGACAAGCTTCTTTTTGAAAGTGAAATTAAACAAATCAAAGAAATTGATATTTCCTAAACGGTCAAGGAGGGTCCTAATGGATGATTTTACTCGCGAATTGGTTGGCGATTTCATTGTTGAATGTCTTGACTTAATTGACGAAATAGAGCCTGATTTAGCTGGCGCTCGGGAGTTCACTCATGGCTTGGCCACTCCACTTTTTAGGCCAGTGCATTCTATAAAGGGTGGAGCCGCAAGTCTTGGTTTTAGTATTTTGGCACAAACTGTACATCAAGCAGAAGACATTATTTCTTTATATTTAAACAGCCCTGAAACCCCAGCAGATCAAGAATCCCATCAGTTTTTTTTAGAATTTTTTGATTTTATTAGAAATACATTTGAAATCATTAAAATAGAGTTTTCAGAGGAAAAATGTCTTGAAGAATCAGAGCGTATTAAAAGTTGGGCTAAAAAGATAAAAGAAAGACTCACTGCGCATTCTTTACAAGACAGTGTGCAGAATATCTTAATTGAACTTGAAGAAGTCCCTAAAGATAACCAGAAAATTGAATCTGACTCAAAAGACGTAGAGACAAAAGAAAATGCTGCTATTGATAAAATTGAAATATCAATTGATATGATAGAGTCTTTTATCGCAGAGTCTATTGAAGCTTTTAACTATATTGAAGAAGATTTATTGCGGTTATCAGATTCACCTGAAGATGTTAATCCAATCAATGAAATATTTCGCAGAATTCATAGCTTTAAAGGCAACTGTGGAATATTTAATTATCACGATTTAGAAACTTTGTCTCATCGTATGGAGACTCTTTTTGACAATATCCGTAGTGGAGAAATAAAATCAGATCATAGAATATATGAACAGATGATCCCTTTTTTGGATGTTTTAAGAGATCGAGTATTGACTCTTACTCTTGGAGATAAGGGAAATATAAACTCCTTTCAAGTTCATCTCAATATAATTGAAGATTTGCTAAAAAACAAAAATACTGAGAGCCTTCAAAAAAGAAATAATCAGCCTCTTTCACTGGCGAATGATAGAGCAACAAACACTAAAGATACAAATAAAACAACAACTGAAACTCAAAAAGCTCTATCCCATCCTGATAAAAAAGAAACCCAACAATTGCAAAAGCGACAGGACATACGTGTTGATGTGCTTAAACTTGATAAACTAAATAACTTAGTTGGTGAACTCGTTACAGCAAAAAACATGATCGGCGCGCAGGTCAGCAAATTATCGAACCACCAAGGGGCTGAAAAAGACTTAAGGTTTCTTGATCGAATTTCACAAGAGCTTCAAGATATTACTATGGACATTAGAATGGTTCCGATTCAGGGTTTATTTAAAAGAATGATTCGTATCGTTCATGATATTTCGACAAAATCAGGAAAAAAAATTGAGCTCAGCTTTTTTGGAGAAGAGACCGAAATTGACAAAACCATTATTGAAAAAATTAGCGATCCTTTGGTGCACATGATTCGAAATGCTCTGGATCATGGTGTTGAATCTCCTGAAGAAAGAATAAAAATCGGAAAACCAGAGGAAGGTCGAATCACCGTAGGGGCAAAAAATGAAGCTGGTGAAATTTGGATTATTGTTCAAGATGATGGAAAAGGTTTGGATAAAAATAAGATTTTAGCAAAAGCGATAAAAGCCGGCCTGATGAGTTCTGATGCCACTGATATACCTGACAAAGACGCTTATAAATTTATTTTTTCTGCAGGCTTTTCTACTGCAGAAAAAGTAACCGACATATCAGGCCGAGGAGTTGGAATGGATGTCGTCAGACAGAACATTGAGAACGTCAAAGGTCGAATCGATATTTCATCAAAACAGGGAGAGGGCACAACATTTACAATAAAAATTCCACTTACATTAGCAATCATCCAAGGAATGGTCGTTCGGGTTGGAGCCGAAAAATATAGTTTGCCTATTGAAAACATCAAAGAAACCATTAAAGCCAAGAAAGAAATGATTTCTTTTACACAAAACGCAAGAGAAATGGCAAGAATCAGAAATAATATGATTCCCATCGTTAGACTAAATCAAGTTTATAATATTGCCAATTCATTAGAAATAATTGAAGAGGGTGTATTGATAATCATTGAACGTAAGGGCTCTCAGATTGCATTATTTGTCGATCATTTAATTGGACAATATGAGGCTGTAGTAAAAAATTTACCCAAATATTTTTCAAACGTTCGAGGAATATCGGGCTGTTCACTGATGTCTAATGGGGAAGCTTGCTTAATATTAGATGTTGCAAGTTTTATTGATCTAGCAATGCAACAGATGAATGGTGATTTCAAGAAGAAAAAAATGAACTTTGAGGCGATGACATAAAAATGGATGAAATTGAACTTACAAACAAAGAATTTAACTCTTTAAGAAAGTTAATATTTGAAAATTTTGGCATCAACTTGACCGATACAAAAAAACGACTCGTTGTTGGCAGACTTAGAAATCTAATAAATAAGTATCAGCTTACATCTTTTGGAGATTATTACCAATTTGTTGTACAAGATAAATCTGGGAAGGCACTAAATGAACTAGCTAATAAAATTTCAACAAATTTTACTTACTTTTATCGTGAGCCTGAACATTTTAATTTTATGAAAAAAGAGGCTCTCCCTTTTTGGAATGAACTTTTAACAAAACAATCAAGCCTCGATCTTCGTATATGGAGTGCTGGATGCGCATCGGGGGAGGAGCCTTATACTATTGTCATGATGCTAATGGAATTTTTTGGAGCCCAATATGATAAATGGAGAGCAGGAGTATTAGCTACTGATATCTCTGAATCTGCTTTACAATTTGCATTGAAGAAAACTTATCCTATGGATCGATTAACTAAACTTCCAACCGATTGGATTACAAAATATTTTAGTAAGAGTTATGGTGAAGAATTCGAAGTTAAGCAACAGGTCGTTAAAGAAGTGCTATTTAAAAAGTTAAATTTTATGAATCCCTTTCCATTCAAGAAAAAATTTCACATTATATTTTGTCGAAATGTAATGATCTATTTTGATGCGGACACAAGAAAACAACTTGTATCAAAATTTATCACAGCTTTAGAACCTGGAGGTTATTTATTTATTGGACATTCAGAATCTATTCCACGAGAAACTCAAGGAATTGAATATATAAAACCAGCAATCTACAGGAGAATTACTAACTAATGAAAATAATAAAGGTGTTAATTGTTGACGATTCTGCACTCGTGAGAAAAGTTTTAAGCGAAGGCCTTTCTAAAGATCCTGGAATTGAAGTGGTTGGCGCAGCACCAGATCCTTATGTTGCAAGAGATATGATTGTAAAATTTCGTCCTGAAGTTCTTACTCTAGACGTCGAAATGCCTAAAATGGACGGGATTGAATTCCTAAAAAAACTAATGCCTCAATACCCTTTGCCAGTAGTGATGGTAAGCTCTTTAACTGAAAAAGGACAAAAAATCACGATTGATGCGTTAGAGGCTGGAGCTGTAGATTTTGTTACAAAGCCTAAATCGGGATTATCCAATGGTCTTGCTTCTCTGTTAAATGAGTTAATTACCAAGGTGAAGATAGCCTCAACAGCAAACGTGAGTCATTGGAAAAAAAACAGAGCCGAAATAAATGTCAAAGCAATCAAGTCAAATCTTGCAGGATTTCAGTTGACCCATAAGGTTGTCGCTATTGGAGCTTCAACTGGAGGGACAGAAGCCATAAAAAAAGTAATTGATCGTTTGCCTATTTCAACACCCGGAGTGGTTATTGTTCAACATATGCCCCCTGGGTTTACCAAAGTTTATTCTGAAAGATTAAATGAATCTTCT
>CAYMLA010000056.1:0-1329 GCA_964390785.1 uncultured Bdellovibrionales bacterium
TGCGTAATGATAAATTTGCTTAAAAAAACGAGATTTGGGAGTCTTATAGTATACAATGATCTTATGTTGAAATTCATCAAAAATAGAAGTTAATATTTTTTATAATTCAAATAAGTCAAAATAATTCTGTTAAAGTTTGTGTTCTAAAAAAAGAAGCGCTTTGTCGAAGAAAAAAATCTTATTAAGCTTTTGTTTACTTTTTGATGACAAACCAAGAAAATAGAATTCGTATTAAATAGTCAATATTTGAAAGGAGTATGTCATTCATGTCATCAAATCATCAAAAAGCATTAGAAATTGGACGTCCAGAAACCATTAAAAAATTATTCCCTAATTCAAAGGCTCTCATTGTCAGTGGTAAAGTGATTGATCGCGCGATGTTGGCAAAAGGTGGAGCCATTGCTTTGGCTGCAAATGGGCGAAGTATTTTTGTGATTCGTGGCGCATTGCGTGCTGCTCAAAAGGCAAATTCAGGACTGATTATTGAAATTGCAAAATCGGAAGGGGGAGCTAAAGCGTATTGTGCGGTAAACTATTGGAATATGGCTCGTATTGTTGACTCTTTATGCAACGAAATGGGGATCACAATTCCTGTTGCCATTCATGCCGATCATTATGGAATTAAAAATGAAGCTGAATTAAATCAAGCACGAACAGAAATTCCATCGATGTTTGATGCGGGGATTACGTCAATCGCCATTGATGCTTCTCATCAGCCGGATGCCGATAATTTAAAAACGAGCATTGAACTAAATCAGTATGTTCCTGATTGGGCCGCTTATGAAACAGAGGTGGAGAAATTAAAGGTACTTCTGGTCTTTCAACAAAAGATGAAGCTTTGTTTCTTATTAAAGGACTCAATGCGCATAATATTTTTCCCGATTGGATTGCTTTAAATAATGGTACAACTCATGGCTTAGAAGCAAGTGATTCTGGAATTCAAGTGGATGTTACGGCCGCCATTCATGAAGCCTTGACTCCGTATTGTGTTTCAGGGGCTCAACATGGGACTTCTGGAAATAGTTCTCAACGTCTTAGGGAAATCGCTCAAAAAACAAAAACAACCAAAGCCAATGTAGCTACTGCTCTTCAAATGATTTCTTGGGGATTAGAAGTCAATGATTATGGAAATGCAAAATTAAATGATCAAGGTGAATTTATAAAAGTTAAGGGCGAAGGTGTGAGTGAAGAAATGTGGGAAGAAATGTTAACTTATGCCAATAGCCAAGGGTGGAAAAAGGGAGACTATAAAAAATTAAATTTGGCTTTTGAAAGTAAGTTGCTCACTCAACCCAGAGAGATTCGTGAACGAATGTCAAAACGAGTTGA
>CAYMLA010000056.1:1339-2845 GCA_964390785.1 uncultured Bdellovibrionales bacterium
TTGTTTCTGCTTTAAGGCTGTATTGTTCTCTCTTGTCAAAACGAGTTGAAGATTTTACTTATCACTTAATGACGGAAGTTTTTAATGCAAAAGACACTGCTGATTTGGCCATTCAAGAGATTTTAAAAGCAGGGTCTTTTGATCTTGGACCAAAAGGCCATAGAATTGAAAATTCGTCGGATTGGACGGAAGAAAAATTTCGTCAAAAGGCTCAAAATTTAAATAAAAATGAAGGTCCTGAAGGGGACTTTGATGACTAAGAGTTTGTCATCGTTAGATCAATTGGCAGAACCTGTTGGAATTTATGAAAAAACAATTCGAGAAACGCATTTGGATATTTTTTCTCATGTGAATAATTCGGTTTACATGAAGATTTTTGAAGAAGCTCGTTGGGAAATGATCCATTCCCGTGGTTTTGGAGTCGATTATATTCGAGAAAATAACATTGGACCGGTTATTCTTGAAGCGAATTTAAGATTTATTCAAGAGGTTCGTTGTCGAGAAACGGTCTTAGTTGAGACTTATTTAGAAGGATATCGACAAAAAATTGGATATTTTTTGCAGGTGATGAAAAAAAAAGAAAATCCAGAAAAAGTGGTGTGTGAAGGGCGTTTTAAATTTGGACTTTGGGATTTGACTCAAAGGAAATTGATTGTTCCAACCTCTGATTGGCTATTCGCTGTTAGAGGCAATGAGTTGACTGTTGATAAGTGAATAATAAAAATA
This sequence comes from uncultured Bdellovibrionales bacterium, assembly GCA_964390785.1. GTDB lineage: Bacteria > Bdellovibrionota > Bdellovibrionia > Bdellovibrionales > CAYMLA01 > CAYMLA01. The sequence goes on from CAYMLA010000056.1 coordinate 2,066, forward strand.
AGAGGTGATAACATCATGGTTGACCAAATAAAAAGCATTTCAAAGATACTTGAAAAGCCAGCAATAGAAATTCAAAGAGAAGATTTGTTAAGTGTTATAGAGAATGAAGAAATTAATCAAGTTAATCTTCATTATGTTGGTTTAGATGGAAAATTGAAGGAGTTAAAAATTCCTGTTTTGAGTTTAGAATACATTGAGATGATTTTAGCTCAAGGGGAACGAATTGATGGAAGTAGTATTTTTCGTGGAGTTATAGAGACAGGAAATAGTGATCTTTACATTATTCCAATTTATAAAACGGCTTTTATTTCTCCATTTGAAGAACAAACGATGGGAATTATTTGTCGATTTTTAGATAAAAATGGACAGCCAGCTCTTAGTGCTCCTGACAATTTATTGATTGCCGCTCATGAACGATTTAAAAAAAATACAGGTTATACTCTAAACGCGTTAGGAGAGTTAGAGTTTTATCTTATGTATGAGCGTCAAGATGAACTTTTTTCTGGGATGAAGCAACGAGGATATCATCAAACGGCTCCTTATGTGAAAGGCAATCAAATTCTTCATGAAATGATGACTATTATTTCAGAGCTGACGGGAGCGGTTAAGTATGGGCACTCTGAAGTGGGGTATATCGAATCCCTTCAATCGATGCGTTCTGAAATTAATGGAAAATGCTGTGAACAATTTGAAATTGAATTTTTACCCTGTCCAGTTGAAGACATGGGACTTTATTTAATTTTGGCAAAATGGGTGATTAGAAATGTGGCCTATCGCCAT
>CAYMLA010000056.1:2855-10655 GCA_964390785.1 uncultured Bdellovibrionales bacterium
GTAACGTTTACTCCTAAATTGGACGAAGGCATTGCAGGAAATGGTCTTCATTTTCATTTGGCGTTGTCTAAAGATAATGTTAATTGCATGACGGCTTCGGAAGGTGGGCTTACTGACGATGCAAAAAAATTGATTGGTGGGATTTGTCGATTTGCAGGAGCATTAACCGCATTTGGAAATTCAGTTTCAAGTGCTTATTTGCGTTTGGTTCCTAATCAAGAAGCTCCAACTCGAGTGTTTTGGTCAGAGCAAAATCGTCATGCTCTTATTCGTATTCCACTGGGGTGGTCAAATTTGGATGATTTATCTTTATTAGTTAATCCGACACAAGATAAAAAATTTGTACCGCACTTAGGAAGGCAAACGGCAGAGCTTCGAAGCGCAGATGGTTCGGCGTTTATTCATCTTCTATTAACAGCAATAACTGTTGTAGGAGAATATGGTTTAACTCATCCTGAAATGCTTGAATATGCAGAAAAACTTTATGGGGGTTCTGAAAAGAGTAAAGATTCTAAATGGCTTGCCACGGTTGAAGCTTTGCCAGCCAGTTGTGCAGAGGCCGCAGATGCTTTGTCAAAAGAGAAAGATTTTTTTGTAAAATCGGGGCAATTTCCAAGTCGATTGATCGATTATGTGATTGAAAAACTTTATAAGGAGGATGATCGTAATATTAATGAGCGATTCTTTCATCTTTCAGCAAGTGAACGTTTAACGGCCACACGAGAGATTATGCATAAAGACTTTCATAAACATTAATTTTTTTAAGAATTCGTTTCATCATCAAGATGAGCAACAAGGTGATTTATGCAAAAATTATTTTTTATTTTGATAATGAGTGTTTTTTTGATTTCTTGTGAATTGATTCATAAACGGGGTGGGGCTGATGCCGATGAAATTTTAAATGTTTATAAGGATCAAATTCAAGAGGCTCAAAGATGTTTTGAACCTATTTTAGTGTTAAAACAAGAAGTAAAAGGTTATATTAAGATTTCATGGACAGTGGATGGAAAGGGACGAGTGATTCGTTCTAATGTAACAGAAGATAATTTAGGGTATCCTGAGATTAATCTTTGTTTAATGAAAAACTTAAAAACCATTCATTTTCCTCCGGCTTCACGGTTTTCAACATCAACAGTGGTTTATACTCATCATTTTTCGACAAAGCCGAAAAGTTCTTTAGAGTGGTAGATTGTTGACTTTTTTTACGTTTTTTTAAAAAAGCAAGTTTAAGAGTTTAACAATTCTCATTTTTTTAAATATTGCTTTGTTTGTTCCGAATAGTGTTTTGATGAATATAAAACGAATAATTGTTAAAGTCTTATTGAGTTTTTTCTTTGTTTTTTGTTTTCTGCTTTATGGAACAGGATGTGGTCCTGGGTTTCAGTCAAGTTTTGATTCTGGAATTAAATATTCTTTTGATCATGAACAGGCCAAAGATCCTGTAATAGAAGATCCTTCGGACTCTGAAAAAAAAGATGAAAGTAATCAAGATCAGCCTTCTGTTCCTCCAAAAGACGAAGAAAATTCTCAAGAAGAGAGCAATCATGACGAAAATGATATAGAACCCGAGAATCCTCAATGGGTTAGGCTTTATGAATTAGAAAAAGAAATGGAGTTATGCACCTCTCTTTCTCTTGAAGGAATTTTGTGGAAAGATGATTTTCGTCCAAGAAATGAGTTAAAGGCCTTTATAGTTGCTTTAAATTTGTCAGGAAGTTTTGAAGGCAAAAATGGTTGGAGAAATTTAACAAATAATTTTGATGAACAAGGCATGAGTGCTGGATTAATGAATCAATGTCTCGGACAGGGGAGTCTTCAACCCTTATTTATTGAAATGAATAGTCGCTATCCTGAAATGTTAAAAAAATATTTTTCAGTTTCCCATTGGAATTCATTTTATGATATGTTTTCTGGTTGGCAGAGCTTAACAAAATTTAAAGTTTCTGCTCACCTTGATCCTGAGTTTATATCAGCTTATGATTTGAGACCGTTGAGTATTGAACCTTATTCAATGTCAGCTCATCAAGAAAGTGTTTTATGGGCAAAAAATACGATTTACAATGGGAGTTCCTTTAAATCCGATTGGAAACAAAGTTTTTTGGATTTACTTGGTTCTCCTGAGTATATTATTTTACAACTTGAAGCGGCCCAAGTTATTCACCAAAAAGCTCTTACTTACATGAATAAAATCAATATGAATTCTTTTCGATCCTATTTAATGATGTTTGATATCATTGTTCAAAATGGGGGAATTTATAATAAGGATTTTGAAGATTATTTTAAATTAAATTTAAATGAGCTTTCTGAAACAGAACGTCTTTATCAGTTGCTTTTATTAAGGGTTCGACATTCAGCAAGCCAATGGAAACAAGATGTAATAGATCGAAAGTCTGCGATTATTTATGGTTCAGGTCTTGTCCATGAAATAAATCGAAATTTTCCTCAAGAATATTGCTTTGACTTAAATGAAGAATTGAATGATTAATGAATAGAGATGCTTCAAAATGGAATAAAAATTTTCTTTTTTTTGTTTGTTTTTTTCATAGGTCAAGAATTGTTGGCGTTGTCATTTCGAACGACAAATCCAATTTCATGGATGCACCATTTGCCGACTGGAGATTTTCCCGGATGGAAGGGACGCTTTTGGTTTAATTACGAGTTGGGTTTTACAAATATTTGGAATGCTCCTGCCAAGTTTAAAAATGAAGAAACAGAAAAAATCATTGAATATGAAATGGACTATGAACAATTGACTCAGATTTTTGTGTTGGGCTTTGAAGTTTCTTCGACTTTTGCTATAGAGTTTGAATTGCCCTATCAGAATCGTTTTGGAGGGACTTTAGATCCGTTGATTGATGGGTTTCACCAGTTGATTCGCACGACAAGAATGCTAAGAGATCAATATCCAGAAAATAAAAAACAAATGAGCATTAAAGTCGATGGAACAGAGTTAATTGATGATTCTTATAAAGCAGGATTTTCAAATTATAAAGTGGGTTTTAAATATTGGCCTTTTCAAATAAAAAGTCGATCTCAGAATCAAAATCCAGGGGGATTGTCTTTTGGTTATCAGTATAAAATTCCAGCAATAGGGAATCAAACGGGATTATCGAGTGGAACATCTGATCAGAGTGTTTTACTTTACTTATCGACACCGATTGGAAAAAAAAGTTCAATTGGTGTAACAGGGGCTATGACGTGGTTGGGTGCCAATCGTTTACTAAAAGAATTTCCAAGACAAGATATTGTTCGGATGTATGAGCTTGATGCTGATTTGTATTTTTCTCAGCGATGGAGTTTTATTTTTAATCTCAGATTAGAATCACCTTTTATGGATCAAAAAAAGATGCGTTATATTCATCCCTCTGAAGAAACAGAATCCATTGCTGATGAAAAAGTAATTCTTTATGATCGGTTGGGTACGGCATGGAATAGCTTTGTGCGTTGGCGAACGACATGGGTTCTTGGGTTCCAGTGGGGATGGAGCGAAAAAAGTTTGTTTCGATTTTTGTTTTTAGAAGACACAGGTTTTGGTGTTGTTGACTCATTAGGTGAGCCCACTCATTCAACAAATTCACCAGATGTTGGTGTTTTGATTCAAGCTTTGTTTCATTTTTAACGAAATGCATCTAAAAAATACGTCTAGATCCTTTATTGGGCTTATGGTAGTGTAATTTCTCAGCCTAAATAGTGGCTGCTGCGAAACAGCCAATCTGCAAAACAGCCACTAAATAGTGGGTTAATGGTAAATGTTTAATTTCTTAAAATAAGAGGTGATGATGATGAGTCAAATCAAAAAACGTTCTTGGGCAGAACCTTATAAGATTAAAATGGTTGAATTGCTTAAAATGACAACAAAAGAAGATCGTATTCAGGCCATTAAAGAAGCTGGATATAATACTTTTCTGTTAAAAAGTGATGATGTTTATATTGATTTACTCACAGATAGTGGAACATCGGCAATGAGTGATGTTCAATGGGCGGCTTTAATGTTGGGAGATGAAGCTTATGCTGGGAGTAAAAATTATTATGAACTAGAAAGAGTCGTTAAACAATACTATGGATTTGAGTACTTGGTTCCCACTCATCAAGGGCGAGGGGCTGAGCATATCATGTCACAACTTTTGATTAAAAAGGGAGATTATATTCCTGGAAATATGTATTTTACAACAACCCGACTTCATCAAGAATTGGCTGGTGGTGTTTTTGTTGATGTGATTTGTGATGAAGCCCATAATCCTTCAAGTGATTTTCCATTTAAGGGCAATGTGGATCTTAAAAAAATGGAAAAGTTGATTAAAGACGTTGGAGCAGAGAATGTTCCTTATATTAGTTTAGAAGGCAATGTTAATATGGCTGGCGGTCAACCGTTTTCAATGGAAAACTTAAAAGATCTTCATACGCTTTGCCGTAAACATAATATTTTAATTATGCTTGATGCCACTCGAACGGCTGAAAATGCTTACTTTATAAAAGAACGTGAAAAAGGCTACAGTAACAAAACGGTTGTAGAAATTGTCAAAGAGATTTGTTCTTATTCAGATGGCTGCACAATGTCTTCAAAGAAAGATCATCTTGTTAATATTGGTGGTTTTTTTGCTTGTAATGATGAAGAACTTTTTAGAAAAGCTCAAAATATGGTGGTGATTTATGAGGGGCTTCATACTTATGGTGGACTGGCGGGGCGTGACATGCAAGCGATGGCTGTTGGGATTAAAGAGTCTCTTCAGGATGATCATCAAAAGGCAAGAATTGGACAGGTTCGGTATCTTGGAGAAAGAATTGCTTCTGCCGGTGTTCCAATTGTAACTCCAATTGGCGGCCATGCCATTTTCTTAGATGCTAAAAAGTTTTTGCCTCATTTAGACCAAGAAGAATTTCCAGCTCAAGCTCTTGCTGCTGAGTTGTATATTGAGTCAGGCGTAAGAGCGATGGAACGTGGAAATGTTTCTGCCGGTCGTGATTTAAAGACAGGAAAAAATAGATGTCCAGCCCTGGAGTTGGTTCGTTTAACGATTCCTCGTCGTGTGTATACTCAGGCTCATATGGATGTGGTTTATGAGAGTGTTGTTGAGTTGTTTGAAAATAGAAAGAACATTACAGGACTAAAATTTGTTTATGAGCCAGAATACTTAAGATTTTTCCAAGCTCGATTTGAAAAATTATAAAGAGTGACTGGTGTGAGAGAAATTTTTAATGTAATTTTACTTTTAATAAAATACGTTCGTTTTTTCTCCAAATGAGAATTTCCATTTCAGATCCTGGTGTTTGTGCACTTTGCATGAGTTTTTCTTTAAAGTGCTCATAGTGTTGAAGAGTCTGAAAAGGTTCATTATCATAGCTTAAAAGGATGTCTCCTCTTTCAAGAAAGAGTTCAGCAACAATGGTTGAGGAGACTACTTTTTTAATTAAAAGTCCCTTTAGTTTTTTATCTTTACTTTGGAAGGGCTGAATTTCACTTTTCTCTTTAGACTTAATCGCATGATTTAAATTGCTTCGATAGGTCATAAGATTAATGACTCTTTGATGAGGTAATTTTTTTTCAATAAGAGTGGTTTTTTTCTCTTTAAAATCTTCGACTTGAGTTCGGGTGATTTCATCAGGAGTAATTGTAGAAGTTTCTTGAGTGTTGTCAACTTGAGCTTGAGTGTTATTTGAATCATCTGTTGTCGATGAGTCTTCATTTGAACCGGAAGCGGAATAAACAATTAAAAAACTAATCGAAACAAAAAAAACCAAAAATAAAGACAAAAGAATATTTTTTTTCATATTAAACCTCTTTTTATTTAATGATATCTTTTTTTAAATGAAAGGTCAAAGAATTGAGATTAAATCTGTAATCAGGCTTAAGGGAAATCGAATTTTAAACGTTGAAAATTTGTAGCTTGTTAATAGAACGATTTGGAGTTTTCATGGTAAGTCTTAGTAAAATTGCTCTGTGAGGTCTAGAAATAAGGGGTTTTGAAAAGTTCTATCTTTGAAAGCCAATAAAACTAAGGTAATCTGAATGAAGAGGGTGGGGGAAGCTTTTTGATAATGGGTTTTGTGGGATTTAAAATTTAAATTTTCATTTTTTCCAAGGAGGGAGATCGGTTTTTGTTACAGTTCAGATTGAACACCAATATTCGGGTGATCTTTATCTTATTTTAGAATCACCAGATGGATTAAAAGTAACACTCACCAGACCTTCGTTTAGCCGTCAACCTTTGGTTGGCACATTTGGATATGATAGAGAATCAATTGAGTCTCTTGATGTTTTAAATCATTCACAAGTAAAAGGAGAATGGATTTTACACTTATGGGATCTTTATAGAGGCTATCAAGGGCAGTTGAAAACGTGGGGGATTCATTTTGTAAAAAAATAAAAAGAAGCTGTTGTCAAACAATCAGGTTGTTTGTTTTGCAACAGCCACTCTTAAAATTTTAGTTTTAATTTTTTGTTGCTAATTCTGAATCGTGTTCAGAAATAAAATCAATAAGATCATCTTTTTTATCAAGCAATCGAAGCCATTGTTCTTTGTAAAGAGTAACAGGAAAACGTCCCATTCCATAAACAGAAACCGCTCCCTTTTGGCTGACTTTGAATGTAATATCTTTTTTAACCGATGAGCCAGATTGTTTTAACTTTTCATTTTCTTTTTTCAGTCGTTCCAATTCAGCTTTGAGTTCTTCATCAGACATATTATGCGCCTCCTGTTGAAATTAAGTGATGGCTTTATGTTTTAATAAAAAAAACGGTCACTTTAAAATCATGACGTGATCTTTGCTTTCGGTCAATAAAATGTGAAATTCTTTGTGATTTCTAAAGATCTCAGGAATAAATGATTAGATGAGTCAACATTTAAAAAGCCACTAGCGGTTAAAATTTTAAAATGTTATTTTTGAACAAAGGAATTTTTTTATTTGATCTACAATTTTTTTGGGGGGCGTTTAATGAAAAAATCCGTTTTCTTTTTTTTATTCTTTTTTAGTTGTTTAGGATTTAATTTAGCAGAGGCAAAGACAAAAGCGATTTTTGGTGTTCGTTGGACTGAAATTCAACACAGTGATGTCTCTTTGAGTTCAAAAATGGGGTTTCAATTGGGAGCCTTAATGGATATTTGGATCAATAAATCAACGTTTCAAACCGGAGGATTGATCACCCAAAGAAAAAGTGAGTTAAAACTTGGCTCGACAAGTACAATTGAAATTCTTTACATAGATGTTCCACTTTATTACGTTTACAATCTTCGTCGAGGAATTAGCTTTTATGGAGGTCCTTTTGGGGCATTAAAATTATCAGAATCCAGTTCTGGATATGAGTTAGAAGACACAAAAACGTTGATTTTCGGTGTTGCTGGAGGAGCGTCAATTCGATTGAATGCTCAATTTGGTATTGATTTTCATTTTGATCGAGGCATTTCTTCCGTGGCAAAGAATTTTTCTGATCCTGTTGGGGTTGGGATTTTAGGCCACTATTATTTCTAAGAGCAGCAAAAAAAAAGATGCACAGTCAAGCACAAAACCCACAAGATATAAAAAGCCTTCTTGATAATTTTAAACGACCTAAAAAAGCTGTTATCACAGCGGGTATGCCTTATGCAAATGGTCCTTTGCACCTTGGTCACTTAGCTGGTGCTCATGTTCCTGCGGATATTTATGCTCGATGGATGCGAATGCTTATTGGATCAGAAAACGTCCTATTTGTTTGTGGCACTGATGATCATGGCTCAACCAGTGAAATTGCAGCTATGCAGGCAAATCTTACCGTTCGCAGCTTTATCGATAACATACATGCCCAGCAACGGATCACCCTCGATC